>NZ_JBQEDL010000001.1:0-100915 GCF_052106715.1 Gordonia sp. (in: high G+C Gram-positive bacteria) | reverse complement strand
TATCTCGACTCCGCTCGATCAGCGGGCGGCCGGGGTCAGCGGTGCTGGAAGTTCGGAGTGCGCTTCTCGACGAAGGCGGCCATTCCCTCGGTCTGGTCGTCGGTGGCGAACGTCGAGTAGAAGAGGGAGCGTTCGGTGCGGACCCCCTCGGTGAGCCCCGACTCGAAGGCGCGGTTGACGGCCTCCTTTGCCAGTGAGGTCGCAATGGCCGACTTATCGGCGATCTCGCCTGCGATCTCGAGCGCGGTCTGCAGCGTCTCCTCGGCCGGGACGACGCGAGAGACGAGGCCGAGACGCTCGGCTTCGTCGACCTTCATCTGGCGGCCGGTGAGGATCAGGTCCATCGCCTTGGCCTTACCGATCGCGCGCGTCAGGCGCTGCGATCCGCCGATGCCGGGAATGACGCCCAGGTTGATCTCCGGCTGCCCGAACTTCGCGGTGTCGCCCGCGATCAGAATGTCGCACAGCATCGCGAGTTCACAGCCGCCGCCGAGCGCGAAGCCGTTCACCGCTGCGATCGTCGGGGTGCTCAGGCCGGCGAGACGGTCCCAGTCGCCGAAGAAGCGCTCGGACTGCACGTCGCTGAACGACTTGGACGACATCTCCTTGATGTCGGCTCCGGCCGCGAACGCACGGTCCGAACCGGTGATCACGATGGCGCCGATCGCCGGGTCGTCGTCGAATACGGTTGCGGCGCCGACGACTTCGTTCATCAACTGGGTGTTCAGGGCATTGAGCGCCTTCGGACGGTCGAGGGTGATCACGCCGACGCGACCCTGGGTATCGACCTTGATCGTCTCGTACTCGGGGGTATTCGCCATGGGGTCTCCTTCTTTACAGCTTCAGTTCGAGGTGATCTGGCAGCGGCGCCGCGAGTGCGTCCGCGTCGATCGGGCCGGTCTGCCAGGCGGGCTTTCGGTCTTTGTCGATGACTTGCGCGCGGATGCCTTCCGCGAGGTCGGGGTGCTGCAGACACCGCAGTGATGACCGGTACTCGCGGACCAACGACTCGCGCAGCGATCCGTCGCTCGCTGCGGCGCGCAGCGCCGAGAGGGTCGCGGCGAGCGCCGTGGGCGACTTCCCTTCGATGGCCTCGGCTGTCGCGAAGCCTTCCGGCGTGGCCGTGGCGACGCAGTTCTCGAGGATCTGCGCGACGGTGTCGGCGGCGAAAGCGGACTTGATCCAATCGCGCCCGGCCGCGACCTCCGAGTCCGGCGGGGTCTGCCCGAACTCGGCGATGACGTCGTCGATGGGCCGCTCGGCGAGAGCATCGACGAGCGCGTCGAGGTCTTCGGAGGGGACGAAGTGATCGGCCAGGCCGAGAGCGATCACATCGCCGCCACGCAGATGCGTCGTCGTGAGTGCGGCGTAGGTGCCGAGTTCGTCGGCGACGTGGGAGAGGAGCCAGGTGCCGCCGACGTCGGGCACCAGACCGATACCGACTTCGGGCATCGCGAACCGGGTCTTCTCGGTGACGATGCGGTGACTCGCGTGACCGGAGACGCCGACGCCGCCGCCCATCACGATGCCGTCCATCAGCGCGACATAGGGCTTCGGGTAGTCGCCGATGCGCGCATTCATCACGTACTCGTCGCGCCAGAACGCCGCCGAATCGGACCCGGCAGCGGCCTCGTCGCCCGCTCCGGTCAGTGCCTTCGCATCCCGGTGGATGGCGACGATGTCGCCGCCCGCGCAGAGTCCGCGGTCTCCTGCGCCGCGTACGACGACGACGTCGATCGCATCGTCGTCGGCCCAGGCCACCAGTGCCGCGTCCATCGACTGCACCATCTCGTGGTCGAGGGCGTTGATCGAGCGCGGCCGGTTCAACGTGATCACACCTGCGCGTCCGGTGACCGTCGTGACGACCGCGGGCGAGTCGGTGTCTGCTGGCATCGGTGTGGTCTCCTCGGGTCGACGTCGGACGTGTGTCCGCCGACACCCATCCTCGCCAGGGGCTCGGGTGTGCGTCAACGCACATTTGCGCATGGTAGGGGTGCAGAAATGCCGGGCGTGACCTCCCTGGTGATTACAATCGTGCAATGCCGGACAGTATCGATGCACGGAGCGTTCGCGCCGATGATCTGCGCTACCTGTTGGCGGTGGCGCGGGCGGGGAGCCGGGCGGTCGCGGCGACCGATCTCGGCGTCGACTCGAGCACGGTGACGCGTCGGATGCGCGCGTTGGAGCAGCTACTCGGCGTGCGTCTGGTGGAGCAGGGCGTGGACGGCTGGGAGCTGACGGAGATCGGCCGGGACGTCGCCGAGCGCGCGGCGCCGATCGAGTCGGCGGTGGAGAGCGCGATCGATGTGGTGGCGGGCGCCCGGACGAACTCCTTGCGAGGCAATGTGCGGATCACCGCGCCGGATGCGTTCGGCGCCTACTTCGTCGCCCCGGCGATGGCGCGGCTCCGCAATGCCAACCCGGACCTTACTGTCGAAGTCCTCACGGCCACAAGGCAACTCAACTTGCATCAGTCGGGTTTCGACGTCGCGATCGCCGTCGGTGTGCCGATGAGCGGCAAACTCGTGACGGCACCGCTCACCGAATATGCGCTCGGCCTGTATGCGACCGACGACTACTTCCGAGCGCACCCGGTGCCGCGGACGACCGCAGACCTGATCGAGCATTCGTTGATCTGGTACGTCGACTCCCTGCTTCAGGTTGGCGACCTCGACCTGGAGCACCACCTGCCTGCTCTGACGTCTCGATTGATGTCGACCAACGTGTTCGCGCAGGTGGAGGCGACGCGCGCGGGCGGCGGGATCGGTCTGCTCCCGGCGTTCGTCGCCACCCGTCATCCCGACTTGAAGCGGGTGCTCGGCGACGACGTCGAGATCCGGATGGACTTCTCGTTCGCTGCGCGACGGGAACGTCTGACGAGTCCGACGGTGCAAGCGATCCACGCCGCGTTGCGGGCCGAGGTCGATGCGCGGACGACGGAGTTGCTGCCGTGATGAACGACGCGCCGTTGCCGATCGCGGCTTCGACGCACGCTCATCTACCTGACCGCACCCTCATTGCGTCTTAGCAGCCTCCGCCCAGGCTGCTAAGACGCAATGAGCATGCGATGGCGGATCTGAGGGTGCGAAGCGCGAACCGAGGCTGCGGTGTGGTCGTCAGGTGAGGTGCCGATCGATGAAGTCCTTCGCCTCCCGGATCGCCCTGCGTGAGTCCGAGGAGAAGTAGGGGAACATCTGGAAGACGTGCCCTTGACCCGGCCATTCCTGCAACGTCGACGTTCCGTCGGCGTCCAGGAGGTTCTGGTGGATGGTGCGGGCGTCGTTGGCCATGACTTCGCGGGAGCCGAACTGGATCAGCGTGTCGGGCAGGTCCATGTCGGAGGTCAACGCGACTCGCATCCGCGGATCGTCGGGCGACGCATCACCGCGGTAGCAGCCCATCAGGCGCTGCGCGCTCGCGGCGTGGATGAACGGATCGTGGACGCCGGTGCGTTCCAGGGCACGGGCGACGTCGAACACCGGATCGTAGAGCGGCGAGAACAGGACCATCGCCCGCGGCTGCGGCACGTCGTCGCGGTGGTTCGCGGCCAGCAGGTCCTGCGCCAGGTGCCCGCCGGCGGAGTCGCCGCCGACGATGATCTGCTCGGCCGAGAACCCCTGGTCGAGGAGCCAGCGGTAGCCGCGGATCGCGTCGTCGCCGCCGGATGGGAACTGGTGCTCGGGGCCGAGGCGGTAGTCGAGACTGAACGCGCCGATGCCTGCGCGTCGCACCAGGCGGGCGACGAGACCGCGATGCGTCCGAGCTGAACAGACGAGATAGCCGCTGCCGTGCAGGTAATAGAGGATGCTCCGCCCGTTCGACGGTGACGGGACGTCGCCACCGAACTGCTCGGCCTCATGTGTCCATTCGCCGCGCACCTGGCCGCCGTCGACGCGCACCTTCACCGCGGTCGTTCGTGTTCCACGTGGAACCGGACTCGCCGCCGACAGTGAGGCGTTGAGCGCGGGACGGAGAATCGGGATGGCCGTCTGACCGATCACCGGCACGTTCCCGAGCACGCCCATCATCGGACGAGTCGCCCGCCAGACGTACGCGTTGAGGGCGCGGGCACGCTTCGCCCCGGGCGCCTCCAGGCCGGACGCGACTTCTGCGTTACTCGCGGTTATAGGGTGCACAGTTGAGACGATACGACGGATCTGCCCCATTACAACGCCGTTTCGATCGCATGTCCTACCGATTTTGCCGTGGAGTGCGCTGACGTGGCAGAATCGTGGTCACTGCACTCGGGCTCCGTGCCCGAGCACTCCCAGCAAAGACGCTGAATCCCCGGCGACGCGCAGCTCGCGTCGATCCGATCCGGGTTCGAAGTACGAACCAGTACGCAGCGTCGCGTGCAGGAATGGCAGATTCCATGAAGCACTTGCCGGGGCCCACTGGCCTCTATGATCCGCGGAACGAGCACGACGCCTGTGGTGTCGCGTTCGTCGTCGACATGCACGGACGACGCAGCCGCGACATCGTCGAGAAGGCGATCACCGCGCTGGTCAACCTCGAACACCGTGGCGCCGCGGGCGCCGAGCCCAACACCGGCGACGGCGCAGGCATCATGATTCAGGTCCCGGACCGCTTCCTTCGGGAGGTCGTCGACTTCGAGTTGCCTGCCGAAGGCGCCTACGCCACCGGCATCGCGTTTCTCCCGCAGTCGGCGCAGGACGTCCGTGATGCCGTCGCAGGCGTCGAGGCGATCGTCCGCGAAGAGGGACTCGAACTGCTCGGCTGGCGCGACGTGCCCGTCGACGAGTCGTCGCTCGGCGCCCTCGCCCGCGACGCCATGCCGACGTTCCGGCAGCTGTTCCTTGCGCTCGACGCGAGCCCGGGCACGCCCGACAGCGCGTCGGTCATGGACCTCGAGCGCAAGGCGTACGTCGTGCGCAAACGTGTCCAGTTCGAGCTCGGCGAGAAGGGCGCAGGCCAGGACGGCCCGGGTCGCGAGACCGTGTACTTCCCGAGCCTGTCCGGGCAGACGTTCGTCTACAAGGGCATGCTGACCACGCCGCAGCTGCGTGAGTTCTACCTCGACCTGCAGGACGAGCGCGTCGAGAGTGCACTCGGAATGGTCCACTCGCGCTTCTCCACCAACACATTCCCGTCGTGGCCGCTCGCGCACCCCTTCCGCCGCGTCGCGCACAACGGCGAGATCAACACCGTCACCGGTAACGAGAACTGGATGCGGGCCCGCGAAGCGCTCATCGACACCGACGTGTTCGGCGACTCGCTCGAGAAGGTCTTCCCGGTCTGCAGCCCGGGGGCCTCCGACACCGCGCGGTTCGACGAGGTTCTCGAACTTCTGCACCTCGGTGGTCGCAGCCTGCCGCACTCGATCCTGATGATGGTCCCCGAGGCGTGGGAGCGCAGCGAGGCCATGAAGCCCGAGCACCGCGCGTTCTACGAGTACCACTCGGCGCTCATGGAGGCGTGGGACGGACCGGCATCGGTGTGCTTCACCGACGGCACGGTGATCGGCGCGGTTCTCGACCGCAACGGCCTGCGACCGTCCCGCATCTGGGTCACCAAGGACGGCCTCGTCGTCCTCGGCTCGGAGGTCGGCGTCCTCGACATCGATCCCGCCGACATCGTCACGCGGACCCGCCTGCAGCCGGGTCGGATGTTCCTCGTCGACACCGCGCAGGGCCGCATCGTCGCCGACGAGGAGGTCAAAGACTCTCTCGCCGCCGAGCACCCGTACCGCGAGTGGCTCGACGCCAACCAGGTCTTCATCGAGGATCTGCCCGCGCCGCCGCACGTCCACATGACGCACGACCGCGTGACCCTGCGCCAGCAGGTGTTCGGGTATACGGACGAAGACCTGAACCTGTTGGTCTCGCCGATGGCCGCGACCGGGGCCGAAGCGATCGGTTCCATGGGAACTGACACTCCGGTGGCAGTCCTGTCGGCGCGTCCGCGCATGCTGTTCGACTACTTCCAGCAGATGTTCGCGCAGGTGACCAACCCGCCGTTGGACGCGATCCGAGAGGAGATCGTCACCAGCGTCCGCCATCGCATCGGCGGTGAGCGCGACTTGTTGAACCCGGGAGCCGACTCGGCCAAACAGATCGTGTTGAGTGCGCCGATCCTCGACAACGGCGACCTCGCTCGTCTCGTCGACATCGACGGTGACGCAACCGGTTTCGCGTCGGTCCACCTCCACGGTCTGTACCCGGTGGCCGAGGGAGGCGAAGGACTCCGCAAGGCGCTCGACGAGGTGCGGGCCAAGGCGTCGGCTGCCATCGCAGACGGGGCGCGCATCATCGTGCTGTCCGACCGCGAGTCGGACGAGACGCTGGCGCCGATCCCGTCCCTGCTGTTGACCGCGGCCGTTCACCACCACCTGGTGCGTGAGCGCACCCGTACCCGCGCCAGCATCGTGGTCGAGTCCGGTGACGCCCGCGAGGTCCACCACATGGCGTTGCTGATCGCGTTCGGCGCCAGCGGCATCAACCCGTACATGGCGTTCGAGACCATCGAGGACATGCTGCTCTCGGGCGCGCTCGTCGTCCCGGGCACCGACGATCTCGATCACGACGCACGCTTTGCGAAAGCGCGCGCGAACTACATCAAGGCAGCCAGCAAGGGCGTGCTCAAGGTGATGAGCAAGATGGGCATCTCCACGGTCCCGTCGTACAACGGCGCCCAGTTGTTCCAGGTGATCGGCATCGCACAGGACGTCGTCGACGAGTTCTTCACCGGCCTCAACAGCCAACTGGACGGCATCGGCCTCGACGAGTTGGCCGACGAGGTGGCCCGCCGCCACGCCGTCGCGTTCACCGACCGCCCGAACGAGCGCGCCTACCGCGAGCTCGAGGTCGGCGGCGAGTACCAGTGGCGTCGAGAAGGCGAATATCACCTGTTCAACCCGGACACGGTGTTCAAACTCCAGCACGCGACCCGCACCGGTCAGTACAGCGTATTCAAGGAGTACACGAAGCTCGTCGACGATCAGGCGACGCGGCTGGGCACTCTGCGCGGCCTGTTCGACTTCAACTTCGGCGACCGGGACCCGATCCCGATCGAGAAGGTCGAGCCGGCCAGCGAGATCGTCAAACGGTTCTCCACGGGTGCGATGAGCTACGGCTCGATCTCGGCCGAAGCGCACGAGACGCTGGCCGTCGCTATGAACCGGTTGGGCGGACGCTCCAATTCCGGTGAGGGCGGCGAGGATCCGCGTCGATTCAGCCACGACGAGAACGGCGACTGGCGGCGCAGCGCGATCAAGCAGGTTGCATCGGGACGATTCGGTGTGACCAGCCACTACTTGAGCAACTGCACCGACATCCAGATCAAGATGGCACAGGGCGCGAAGCCGGGCGAGGGTGGTCAGCTGCCGCCGCACAAGGTATACCCGTGGATCGCCGAGGTCCGCGGCAGCACGCCGGGCGTCGGGCTGATCTCCCCGCCGCCGCACCACGACATCTATTCGATCGAGGATCTCGCACAGCTGATCCACGACCTGAAGAACGCCAACCCGGCCGCGCGCATCCACGTCAAGCTCGTCTCCGAGGTCGGTGTCGGAACCGTCGCCGCCGGTGTGTCGAAGGCGCATGCCGATGTCGTCCTGATCTCCGGACACGACGGCGGCACCGGCGCGAGCCCGTTGACTTCGCTCAAGCACGCGGGCGCCCCCTGGGAGATCGGGCTCGCCGAGACTCAGCAGACGCTGCTGCTCAACGGGTTGCGTGATCGCATCGTCGTCCAGGTTGACGGTCAGTTGAAGACCGGCCGCGACGTGATGATCGCGGCGCTGCTCGGCGGTGAGGAGTTCGGTTTCGCGACTGCGCCGCTCGTCGTATCCGGCTGCGTCATGATGCGCGTCTGTCACCTCGACACGTGCCCGGTGGGCGTCGCGACGCAGAATCCGCTGTTGCGCGAGCGCTTCACCGGCAAGCCGGAGTTCGTCGAGAACTTCATGCTGTACATCGCCGAAGAGGTGCGAGAGCTGTTGGCTCGCCTCGGTTTCCGTACGCTGAACGAGGCCATCGGCCGGTTCGACGCGCTCGACACCACTGCGGCGACCGCCCGGTGGAAGGGCTCCAAGGCAGGCAAGCTCGACCTGTCGCCGATCCTGACGAGCCCGGAGTCGCCGTTCATGAACCAGGACCTGTACCGCACGGGTGCCCAGGATCACGGACTCGACAAGGCATTGGACAACGAGTTGATCGAGAAGGCCCGCGCCGCAATTGATTCGGGGACTCGTGTCAACCTGACCAGTGCGATCACCAACGTGAACCGGACGGTCGGCACCATGCTCGGCCACGAGGTCACCAAGGTGTACGGCGCACAGGGGCTGCCCGACGGCACCATCTCGATCGACTTCACCGGGTCGGCGGGCAACAGCTTCGGCGCGTTCGTCCCGCGCGGCATCACGATGCGGCTCGAAGGCGACGCGAACGACTTCGTCGGCAAGGGGCTCTCGGGCGGTAAGCTCGTCGTCCGCCCGTCGCGGAAGGCGCCGGCCGATTTCGTCGCCGAAGACAACATCATCGCAGGCAACGTGATCGGGTTCGGCGCCACCGCGGGCAAGATCTTCTTGCGCGGTGTGGCAGGCGAGCGCTTCTGCGTCCGCAACTCCGGTGTCGCGGCGGTCGTCGAGGGCGTTGGCGACCACGCCTGCGAGTACATGACGGGCGGCAGCGTGGTCATCCTCGGTGAGACCGGCCGTAACTTCGCCGCAGGCATGTCCGGGGGCATCGCGTACGCCTACGATCCGAACGGCACCTTCGAGGCGAACCTGAACGCCGAACTCGTCGACCTGGAAGAACTCGACGCAGACGACGTGCTGTTCCTCGAGGGCGCGTTGACCGAACACCGTGACGAGACCGGTTCGACGGTGGCTGCGGCCGTCCTCGCGGACTGGTCGAAGCAGCAGGGGCACTTCGCCAAGGTGATGCCCCGTGACTACAAGAAGGTTCTCGTCGCCATCGACGTCGCCGAGCGAACCGGACGAGATGTGAACGACGCGATCATGGAGGCGGCTCGTGGCTGACACCAGAGGTTTTCTCAAGCACACCGAACGAGAGACGCCGAGCAGGCGTCCGGTCGACCTGCGACTGATGGATTGGCGAGAGGTCTACAACGACTTCGAGGAGTCCACCCTGAAGACACAGGCGAGCCGCTGCATGGACTGCGGGGTTCCCTTCTGCCACAACGGTTGTCCTCTCGGGAACCTGATCCCCGAGTGGAACGATCTGGTGTACCGGGATCGGTGGGATGCGGGTATCGACCGCCTGCACGCGACCAACAACTTCCCGGAGTTCACCGGTCGGTTGTGCCCCGCCCCGTGTGAGGCGTCGTGCGTACTCGGCATCAATCAACCCGCCGTCACGATCAAGCAGGTCGAGGTCGAGCTCATCGAGAAGGCCTGGGACTCGGGTTCGGTCGATCCCGTCCTGCCCGACCGTAAGTCGGGCAAGAAGGTCGCGGTCGTCGGTTCGGGCCCGTCCGGTCTGGCGGCCGCGCAGCAGCTGACCCGTGCAGGACACGACGTCACGGTGTTCGAGCGGGCCGACCGCATCGGCGGGCTGATGCGCTACGGCATCCCCGAGTTCAAGATGGAGAAGCGCTTCATCGATCGTCGTCTGGAGCAGATGGAGGCCGAGGGCACCGTCTTCCGTGCGGGAGTCAACGTCGGTGTCGACATCACGGTCGAACAGTTGCGCGGTGACTACGACGCTGTCGTCCTGGCGAACGGTTCGACGATCGGCCGTGATCTGCCGATTCCGGGCCGGGAGCTGGACGGCATCCACCAGGCGATGGAGTTCCTGCCGCAGGCTAACAAGATTCAGCACGGCGACGAGGTCGAGAACCAGATCACGGCCACCGGTAAGAACGTCGTGATCATCGGTGGCGGAGACACTGGGGCCGACTGCCTCGGTACGTCGCTGCGTCAGGGCGCCGCGGTGGTCCACCAGTTTGAGATCATGCCGAAGCCGCCTGCCGAGCGTGCGGAGTCGACCCCGTGGCCGACGTACCCGCTGATGTATCGCGTGTCGTCCGCCCACGAGGAGGGCGGCGAACGCGTGTACAGCGTGAACACCGAGGAGTTCACCGGCGAGAACGGTCGAGTCACGAGCCTGAAGGCCCACGAAGTGGCGATGGTCAACGGTCGCTTCGAGAAGGTTGAGGGCAGCGACTTCGAGTTGGCGGCCGACCTCGTTCTCCTGGCGATGGGCTTCGTCGGCCCGGAACGCGGTGACCTGCTCGACGAGTTGGGTGCGACCTACGACGCTCGCGGCAACGTCGCGCGCGACGACGACTTCGGCGCTGTCGGACTGCCGGGCGTGTTCGTCGCGGGCGATGCGGGCCGCGGGCAGTCGCTCATCGTGTGGGCGATCGCGGAAGGCCGGTCGGCAGCTGCGGCCGCCGACCGCTACCTGACCGGGGCGACACTCCTGCCCGCACCGATCGTCCCGACCCAGATGGCGCAGCGCTGACATCCACGAGCGGCCGTCGCGAACCGTAGCCCGTTGCCCGGGCGTGCCGGCTATCGCGACGGCCGCTCTGTCATGTCGACAGCAACCAGAATTGCACGCTGTAACTTACACAATGCAACCTCTCGATACGTGTGCCTGCTCTCATCGGTGGGCTCCTGCACGGCGCGACTCGTGACGGAGCCCGGCGGTGCTGCGGGACTGTCACCGAGCGAGAGTGGAGTCGCAACGCGTACGAGATCCCGGCCACGTGCCAGTCGCCGAGGAGTCATCGGACTGTCGGCGCTGGTGGTGCTGTCGATGATGGCACTGACCTCGCCGGCCGCGAATGCGCGAGCCGATTCCGCGGCACCTCGGATCGCCGAGTACGTCGCCCTGTGGAGGCGGTCGGTGTGGATCTGCGACGTGTGATCCGAGCGATCGTTTCGCGTGCGCCGAAGGCTCGCCTACTGGTCACCAGTTACACGAACTACGCCGACGTCATGCGGTCGAACGCGGCTCAACCGATCCTGAACGCGCGCGACTTCTCCGGCGCGTTCCATTCGACGGCGGCCGGGGAACGCGCGTTCGCGCGGATACTCGCCGATCAAGTGAGGGCCGGGGCGTGATCCGGCAGGCCATCCTGCGCCGGTTCTCACGCGCCCAACGCGGTCTTCCACGGCACGCGCGAGCCTGTAAGCAGAACCGATCGCCGGTAGATCCGTCCCGCGACCCAGACCGCGACAGCGGTGACCGCCGCCATGATGATGCACGAGCCGACCACTTCCATCCAGGTGGCGTATCCCGTTGCGACGCGCATCGGCACGACGGTCGACGAGAACGGCGGGATCCATGCGAGAATCCGGATCGCCGTCGAGTCGGGGGAGCCGATGCCGAAGATCCCGGCGTACAGGGCGCCCATCGCCAGGACCATCAACGGCCACGACGCGCTGTTGATCTCCTCCTGTCGGGACACCATCGCGCCGGTCGCCGCGTAGAGGGCGGCGAAGAACAGGAAGCCGAGCAGCAGCCAGATCGCCGACACCCCGAGCATCGCCGCCGCGACATCCGGGACGGTGAGGAGTCCAGTGGCGCTCGCGGTGATCAGTGCGGCTGCCGCGAACAGCAGAGTGGACGCCATCTGGACGACGCCGATACCGATAATCTTGCCCCACAACAGATGTCCGGGCTTCACGGTGGCGAGGAGGATCTCTACGATCCGTGACACCTTCTCCTCGACGACACCGACCGCGACGGCCATCCCGCCACCGAAGATCATCATGAACATCAGAATCGATCCGACGTACGACAGCGCGAGGCGTTCGCCTTCGGCGTCTGCGACCTGCTTGGTCCGCTCCACGGTCACCCTCGCGTCGCGCTGCAAGCCTGCCGGGTCGACACCCGCCTTCGTGAGTGCGCCGTCGACGACTGCCGAAGAGACGCCGTTCTTGATCGCGGCTTCGATGTCGGCGTCGAGGTCGTCGTCGGAGTAGACGGTGTAGCCACCGTTCGGCGCGGCGACGATCGCCGCGGTCACCGATCCGTCGGCGGCCGCGGCCTTCGCGTCCGGAGACTCCGAGAACGACAGTGAGACGCCGAGCCGGTCGCCGGTCGCCTTGATCGCCGAGGTCGTCGCGGCGTCGACGCCCTGCGTTGCGACAGATTCGGTCGACGGCCCGTCGTCGACGAACTGCGCTGCGACGATGCAGCCCACGATCGCGACGAGCAGCATGATGATGTTGGTGACGATGAACGATCGCGTCTTGACCCGAGTGATGATCTCGCGTGCCGCGATCAGCCGGATGGATACCCAGCCGGAGGTTGGCGCAGTGGTGTTACGAGTCCAACCGGAAGCTGGTTCTGGGGTGCTCATTCGGCGGTCACGACCTCTCGGAACATCTCGGTCAGATCGGGGGTGGCGGAGACGAAGGTGTGGACGGGGCCGGTGGCCAGAGCGGCGGTGAGGATCTGCTGATCGTCGTGCGAGCCGTCGACGTAGACGGTGCTCGCGCCGCCGTATTCGGCGCGGACGACGCCGGGCAGGCCGTCGGCCCAGCCGGGAGGGGCCGCGGGCGCGTCGACGCGGAGCCGGACACCGCCGCGGGCGCGCAACTCGTCGACGGTGCCGGACGCCCGCATCCGCCCCTTGCCGATGATTCCGACGCGATCGCACAGGCGTTGGACGAGGTCGAGTTGATGGCTGGAGAAGATCACCGGTACTCCGGACGCCGCCTTCTCGGAGAGGACTTCGCTCATCACGTCGACGGCGACCGGGTCGAGGCCGGAGAACGGCTCGTCGAGCACGAGGACGTCGGGGTCGAAGACCAGGGCTGCGGCGAGTTGGACACGCTGCTGGTTGCCGAGTGACAGATCGGCCACGTTATCCCCGATTCGGCCATGGATGCCGAGCCGACGGGTCCAGTACTCGGTGCGCTCGGCGGCATCGGCCGCCGACAGACCGTGCAGCCGCGCCAAGTAGACGAGTTGGTCGCCGACCTTCATCTTCGGGTATAGACCGCGCTCTTCGGGCATGTACCCGATACGGCGTCGGACGTCGGCGTCGATCGGGCGCTCGCCGAGTGTCGTGGTTCCGGAGTCGGCGGCGAGGACGCCCAGAATGATCCGCATCGTCGTGGACTTGCCCGCACCGTTGGATCCGACGAAGCCGAAGATCTCGCCAGCACCGACCTCGAAGGTGACGTCGTCGAGTGCTGACACAGCACCGAAGGTCTTGGTGAGTCCGGCGACCGCGAGGCCTGCTGACGGGACAGGTGGCATGCGCGAGACCCCTCTCGTTGTGGTCTGTGTAATCGTTCTCGGGCGACTGTGGCCGGTGTGACGTCCTCACGGTAGCGCGCGGGCGCGCGTTACGCAGAAACCGTCACTAGCCGGTAGCAACTGTGAAATGACCCTCTTAATCGGCGTGTGGGGTAACGATTCGGCGTCTATCCGACGATGATCAGGTGAGACATCAAGTCACGTCTCGGGGAGGGGACCAACCATGCAGTCAGGACATCAGCGACGCCGTATGTCGATCGTGAGCTTCGTTCGCCTGTTCTCAGGCCGACGCCGCACACCGGCAGCGCTCGCTGAGCAGCGGGAGCGGCTGGCCACCACGGCAGAGCTCAGCGAACTGCGACTCGCACGCTGATCCCCCCGACTTCCACGACGTCGCCGTCGGTCAACTGACGGCCGCGCCGCGTCTCAGTCTCGCCGTTCACCTCGACGAGCCCGTCGCCGACGACGATCTTTGCGTCTGCGCCCGTCTCGATCAGATTCGCCAGCTTCAAGAACTGGCCGAGTCGGATGGAATCGTCCCGGATCTCGATATCGTCCACGTCGATCATTGTTGCACTGCCGTTGCTGGACCGGGCCGGAGTGTGCCTGGCGAGCGTGATGACTGTTACCGAGGGTTACCCGACAGTAGGGTGAGCGAATAGACTGTGCACATGGCTTCGCTCACCTTCACCCCGACCGCAGACCTCGTCGACGAGATCGGTGCCGACGTCCGCAGTTGCGACACCCAGTTCACTCAGTACGGCGGCGAGCGCGAGTTCGTCGGCACCGTGACGACCGTGCGGTGCTTCCAGGACAACGCTCTGCTCAAGTCGATTCTGTCCGAGCCGAACGAAGGCGGCGTCCTCGTCATCGACGGTGACGCATCGGTGCACACCGCACTCGTCGGCGATATCATCGCTGAACTGGGCCGCTCCAACGGTTGGGTCGGGATCATCGCCAACGGAGCCATCCGCGACGCCAAGACCATCGGCGGCATGGGGATCGGCGTGAAAGCGTTGGGCACCAACCCGCGTAAGTCGTCGAAGACCGGCGCGGGCGACCGTGACGTTCCCGTCGAACTCGGCGGCGTCACCTTCACTCCCGGCGACATCGCGTACTCCGACGACGACGGCATCGTCCTCGTCGCCTCACCTGCCTGACCAGAATTCTGATCACATCCGCCCGACCGTCCGTCCCCGCTCCAGGAGTTCACATGCCGAAGCCGTCGCCCGCCTACTTCACTCGACTGGCCGCGCTCGCCGCGATCGACGAGCAACGTCCGTCCAAACCAGTCCTCGAAGCGTTCAGCGGAGCCGAGATGGCAACCGTCCCCGTCGCCACCGCCGACGACCTCGAGCGCGCCGTCGCCCGTGCACGCACCGCGCAGGTCGACTGGGCGGCCCGCACCCCGGCGCAGCGCGCCAAGGTGATCGCCGTGTTCTCCGACCTCGTCCACGACGCGGCTGACGATCTCATGGACATCGCGCAGGCGGAGACGGGCAAGGCGCGCATCTACGCGCAGGAGGAGGTCATCGACGTCGCGATGACCGCCCGCTACTACTCGCAGCAAGGGCCGGGCATGCTCGCCGAGCACACCGTGCAGGGGATGCTGCCGGGAGCGACGCACGCCCGCGTTCGGTACCAGCCCAAAGGCGTGGTCGGCGTCATCAGCCCGTGGAACTACCCGCTGACCCTCGCCGTCTCGGATGCGGTGGCCGCACTCATCGCCGGCAACGCCGTCGTCATCAAGCCCGACAGCAACACTCCGTACTGTGCATTGGCGCTCGCTGAACTCCTTTACAAGGCCGGTCTGCCGCGCGAGCTGTTCGCCGTCGTTCCGGGTCCGGGTTCGGTCGTCGGGCAGGCGATCGTCGCCACCACCGATTACGTCATGTTCACCGGCTCGTCGACGACGGGTGCGACGCTCGCGTCGCAGGCGGGTAAGCGACTGATCGGATTCTCCGCCGAGCTCGGCGGCAAGAACCCGATGATCGTCACCGACGGCGTGAACATCGGCGACGCGGTGTCCGGCGCCGCCCGCGCCTGCTTCTCCAACTCCGGCCAGTTGTGCATCTCGATCGAGCGGATCTACGTAGAGCGGTCCATCGCCGACGAGTTCCGCCGACGCTTCGCTGAGCACGTGACGGATATGACCTTGTCGGCGTCGTACGACTTCACTGCGGACATGGGATCGCTCGCGTCCGCCCAACAGGTCGAGACGGTGCAGGCACATCTCGACGACGCGGTCGCCAAGGGCGCGAAGGTTCTCGCGGGTGGACGCAAGCGCGCGGACCTCGGCCCGTTCTTCTTCGAGCCGACCGTGCTCACCGACGTGACCGACGAGATGACCTGCTTCGGCGACGAGACGTTCGGACCGCTTGTGTCGATCTACCCGGTCGACACCGTCGACGAGGCGATCGAGCGCGCCAACGACACCGAGTACGGCCTCAACGCGAGCGTTTTCGCAGGCAGCACCGGGCAGGCGCAGGAGATCGCCGAACGCCTGCACGCGGGCACCGTCAACATCAACGAGGGCTACGCCGCAGCATGGGGGTCGACGGCGGCTCCGATGGGCGGCATGGGCATCTCCGGCGTCGGCCGTCGCCATGGCGCCGACGGTCTGCTCAAGTACACCGAGCCGCAGACCATCGCCACCCAGCGGGTGATCGGTCTCGACGGCATCAAGGGCATCCCGCAGAGCCTCTACTTGAAGCTCACGCCCGCCATCATCAAGTCGCTCAAGTACCTGCCGGGTCGGTAGGGGCTAGCTGGGCACGTCCAGGGCCGCCACGCCAGGGATCAGACTGGTCACGGCCGCCGGTCCTTCGTAGCGTGTCCGCCGCACCGAGATGGTTGCGACGACCGGGCCCGATCCGGTCTGCGCGATGCGTGATGTCGGCAACGACACCGGGTATCCGGTCGTGGTCGGGCCCTTCTCCCAGTAGCGAAGGTCCAGATGACCGGCCTTTCCGGTCCGCAGATTGCGCCAGTTCACGGTGAGGAAGCGGTTGGGGTACTCGAAGTGGTACGGCGCGACGTGCGCGACGGTGAACTGGACCGTCGCGGGTGTTGGCGGGAAGATCATCGGCCGCATGCCTGGCCGGGCGGTGACCGTTGTCCGCTGAAAGGACCCGCCCGGCACCGCAGGCGGTGGGAGTTCCAGGCCGCCGATCGCGGGAATGTGGAAGCTCAACGTTCGGGTCAGCGGCGGGGGAGCGGCATCGGCGACGGGAGTCACCGCGGTGGTGGCGGCGACCGCGACGAAGGACGCGGCGAGCAGCGTGCGTGTGCGAGTGAAGTGTGTCATCGGCTTCGGTGGCACGGTCTCCCGCACCGAGGTCTACGAATTCGGTCTACTGTGACTGTCGACACATGCGTCCGGTTCGTTAGCTTGTTCGGATGACACTCGCCCTACGTCAGACGCGGCGTGCGACGTAGGCCGCCGCACGATCGGTCGTCCCGTTCGCCGGGTACAGCAGGTGTACGGCGTTCGGTCCGGCGAGGGGCGCACCGTTGCAGATGTTGTCGCCCTGGGCGCAGTAGCGGACCGTCTTGCCCTGGTAGGCCTTGCCGACGCGCATAGTCGGTGCACCGGCGTCCTTCAGGAAGCGCGCCGACGGCGGAGCGATCAGCACGACGGCTGCGATGTGGTCGGCGAGGTCGGCGGCCATCGGCTTCGGAGCGTACTGGCGGTAGCGCGCGTAGTTGGCCGGGATGTCGTACGAGTCGGCCACCGTGTACGCGGCGAGGGCGCCGCCCTGCGAGTAACCGCCGATGACGATGTCGGTCTTCGGGCACGCCTTTGCGATCTGCCGCACCCGGTTCTGGGTGGACTTCACGCCGGTTACAAAAGTCTCGGCGAATTCCAGTTTGTTGCCGAAATCGGCGCTCGCGGAATAGTGCACCGGCTCGACGCGGACGGACTCGCCCTTGATGCGGTTGCGCAACGAGTTCTCGAATGCGATCCCGGTGACCCCGAGCGGGGGAGCGGTCTCGGCTGTTCCGCGGGCGAAGAGTACGTGGACGTCCGCGCACTTCGGCGCCGCGGACGCGACCGGCGCCTGCAGCGCCAGAATCCCGCTGAGTGCGACGACTACACCGGACACAAGAACGAGGAGACGCTTCACCATGGGGTACAGCTAATCATGGAATCCGGTCGCGTGTGACTTCGACGTGCCAGTTCACACGTCAGACCGCGCCCAATATCGCATTAATCGGGCAGAACGCAGCGACCTCAGGCCCGCCGCACGGCGGCGGAACCCGAGGTCGCTGTCGACGTCGTGGTGCCCTCAGCCGACGTGCACGTTCAATCGCGCGAGCAGGTCGTTGTCGATCGCGGCCAGCTCGTTGTCGATGGCGCGCTGCGCCGACTTGCGCTGCGAAGGCGGCATCGCGTCGGCTGCGTCGGCGGCGACCTCGAGGTTGGTCAACCGGTCGCTCATCGCGTCGACGAACGTCTTGCCTTCGGCGGTCTGCTCGTGCGATGCGACCTTCGCCGCCGATTCTCGCGAGGTGGCGATGCGTGCGCGCAGCGTGGCGCTCGGTCCGCCGTACTGGGTCAGTACCTTGGCCGGGACGCCTGCGCGGCGGGCCTGGACCTCGGTGAGCTGCGCCCTGGCCGCGACGGCGCCCCGGTACACGATCGGAACGAGGACGGGTGCCGCCATCCTTCCGACCGCGAGGTAGCGCTTCATCTTGGTCGGCGTGAACAGCGCCTTCTCGGCATCGGCCTTTGCCTTCTCGGCGACGACCTTGGCCTCGGAGGCCGCGACCTTGCTCTGCGCCTTGGCCGAAGCCTTGGCCGTCTTGCGCTCAGTTCTCTGCGCGCGCTTGTGGAATTTGTTCTCTGCCTGCAGCTTCTGCTTGTGCTTCTTACGGTCCAGGGCGGTCTCGGCCTTGGCCTTGGCTTTGGCGCGGTACTTGATCGCCTTCTCCTCAGCCTTGCGGATCGCTTTGCCCGCCTTGCGATCAGTACGCTTCGAGCGCACGGATGAGAGCAGTCCCATGCTCTAACCTCTCCGTCGGAATATCGACACCTGCGAATGGCTGTCTCCAGCTTTGCATAGTCTCGTGGGGTAGTGAATCACGCGGTCCGGTGTGGGCCGACGTTCGAGTCGACGAGATGAAGTGGGGGCGCCGCACGTGAGTCCTGCGGTCCTGGGGGCACGGAACCTCAGCGGATGCGAGCATCGGCTGGCTCTCGACTTCACCGAGCGCGGTGATGCGTCGGCGTCCGACGTGTCGCCGGAGGCCCGTCGTCGCATCGAAGCCGCCCAATCGCACCGAGCCGCGGTGATCGCCACTCTGCACGGACTGCAGAGCGGGCAACCCACCGGCACCGTCGTCACGGTCGACGACGGCCCCCACCGCGAGCGTGTCGAGCAGACTCGACGCGCCGTCGAATCGGGTGCGACCTGGATCTTCCGAGCGACGCTGCCGACCGACACCGAGCGCGGTCGGCGCGGACACGCCGAGGTGCTGGTCCGGCACGACGGCGGGTACCTGCCGATCGTCATCGTCAATCACCGGGTCACCACTCCCGTCAGCCCGGCCCGGCCAGCCGACGCGCCCCCGCCGACGCTGCTGACCAGTCCGTTATGGGGGTGGTCGCCCGAGATCGATGCGTTCCGCTCGCTGCGTTCCCAGCGCCGCGACGTGCTGCGGTTGACACATCTGACGGCAATGCTCGACGACCTCGGGTGGAGTGCGAACAGCGGGGGCCCGACTGGCGGACCCGAACGGTGGGGCGGACTGATCGGACTGGACGCAGACTGCATCGTCGCCGTGCCGCTCGCCGCCGCGATGGCCGGGTACGTCGGCGTGTTCGAGCGCCGCCGCGCGGTGGTCGACGGGCAGGTCCGGACCGGACCGCGGCGCGTCGCCGAATGCCGCAGCTGCCACTGGTGGCCGCGATGCGAGGCCGAACTCACGCAGCGGCGCGATGTGAGCCTCGTCGTCGGCGGCAGCCAATCGTTGATCCTGCAGGATGCGGGCATCGGGACCGTCGACGAACTGGCGACCCACCGCGGCGACCCGCCCGCCGAGTGGCCTGGCGCGGTCTCGTTCGCCGATGCTGTGGTGTCGGCGCGATGCTGGGTGGACGGGATCGGGTTGGCGCGGCGCGCCGACCGCCCGAGTGTGCAGCGTGCCGACGTCGAGGTGGACGTCGACATGGAGAGCTACTCCGAGCGCGGCGCGTACATGTGGGGCACTCTCCTCACCGACACGACGAACCCCGACCGTGAGGTGCGCTACCGCGCCTTCGTCACCTGGGATCCGTTGCCCACGCTCGACGAGGGCCGGTCGTTCGCCGAGTTCTGGACGTGGCTGAGCGCCGAGCGCGACGCCGCGCACGCCGCGGGCAAGACGTTCGCCGCCTACTGCTATTCGCAGCAGGCCGAGAACCGGTGGCTACGAGGCAGCGCCGATCGCTTCCACGGAAGAGTCTCCGGAGTGCCCTCGCGGGCCGAGGTCGATGCCTTCATCGGATCCTCGGAGTGGGTCGACGTCTTCGAGGCGGTCGGACGGAACTTCGTGTGCCCACGAGGCAAGGGACTCAAGCGAATCGCCCCGGTGGCCGGCTTCAATTGGCGCGACGACGAGGCGAGCGGCGAGGCGTCGATGGAGTGGTATGCCGCAGCAGTCGCCCTCGACGGCGCTGCGCAGGACCTGTCGCAGCGCGCTCGGCTCCTGACCTACAACGAGGACGACGTTCGCGCGACCAAGGTCTTACGCGAATGGATATCGTCCGATGCGGTCCTCGACCTCCCGCGGAGCTTGGACCTCCTGCCGAGCTGAAATGTTCGCTCGCGAATTGCCAAACCGCTTGCGAACAGTATTGAATGTCTGCGACTGAGTCGGAGACGGCTAGTAGCCGGGGGGCGTGAGAAGGGGCGAGGAGAATATGTCGGACGGGGAGGCGGGCGTGTTCGCCTTGCGGCTGGACGAGTTGTTCCGGAGTCTGCCGGGGCCGGACGGGCGGCCGTACAGCGCGAAGACCATCGCGCAGCGGGCCGCGGACCGCGGGTATCGAATCGGGGAGTCGTATCTGAGCCAATTGCGTTCCGGCAAAGCGAAATCGCCCTCGTTCCGCACCGTCGAGGGGCTCGCAGCGGCGTTCAACGTCGACATCCGGCACTTCCTGTCCGACGACAACGAGCGGCGCAGCCGGATGGAGATCGAGCAGTTCCGGGCGATGGCCGACCCCGAAGTGCATCGTGTGGCGCAGCGGCTCGCGGGGCTTCCGAAGGAGACGGTGGCCGTCGTCGACGAACTCGTCGACGTGCTGCATAAACGGCGAGAGTCCGTCGCCCTGGACGACCAGGCATTGCATCTGGTCGACGAAGCAGTGGGCTGACGGACTCTCGCGCGAGTCTCGCGCCGATTTGCTAGCGCGGCGCCATGCGGAGCGCACCGTCCATGCGGATGGTCTCGCCGTTGAGGTAGTCGTGGCCGACGATGAGCGCGGCGAGGTCGGCGTACTCGGAGGGCTCGCCCAGGCGCGCCGGGAAGGGGATGCCTGCCTCGAGGGTCTTCTTGATCTCCGGAGTGACGCCCGCGAGCATCGGGGTGTTGATGGTGCCCGGCGCGATGGTGCAGACTCGGACTCCTGCGCGAGCGAGGTCGCGAGCCGCGGAGATCGTCATAGCGTGCACGCCGCCCTTCGACGCGGTGTACGCGATCTGGCCGATCTGGCCCTCGAATGCGGCGACCGACGCGGTGTTGATGATCACTCCGCGCGCGTTGTCGTCGTTGACGACGCTCTCGGCCTGCATGCGGTTGGCGGCCAGCCGCATCACGTTGAACGTGCCGATCAGGTTGATCTCGATGACCTTGCGGAACAGGTCGAGATCGTGCGGGCCCTCCTTGCCGAGGATGCGTGAGGCCCAGCCGACGCCCGCGCAGTTGACCGTGACGCGCAGCGGGATGCCGGCTTCGGCGATCTGGTCGATGACGGCCTGGACCTCGGTCTCGCTGGTGACGTCGGCGGCGACGAGTTGGACGCCGTCGACCTTCTCGGCCTTGTCGATGGAGGGCTGCAGGTCGATGCCGAAGACGGTGGCGCCTTCGGCGGCGAAACGCTTGGCGGTGGCGGCGCCGAGCCCGGAGGCGGCGCCGGTGACGATGACGGCGGAGCCGGTGACGTCCATTCGAGAGTCCTTTTCTTCGGTCCACGGCCTCGGTAGGCCCGGTCGAGGAGACTCTAACGCACGGAGGCCGAGCGATCGATCGGTAGCTCGGTATCTGTGGCCGCGGCCTCGGCTGCGCGACGGCGTCGCGTGGCGACGATCCACCAGATTCCGCCCACCACGATGACGACGGTCGCGGCGACGGTCGACGCGATGACAACGGCAGACGCCCCGGTCAGGCCGTCGACCACGAGCCAGGTCGCGAACACGAAGAACCCGACGGCCGCGCCGAGCGCGATGGAGCGTTCGGGTAGGTGGCGGCCGAGGAGCCGTCCGACGACGATCGCCAACGCGTCGGCGGCCACCATTCCGATCGTCGAACCGATCCAGACACCGAGCCAGTCGTTGTCCGCCGCGAGGGTGATGGTCGCCAGCATCGTCTTGTCGCCGAGTTCGGCGAGCAGGAAGGACGACATGACGGCGAAGAACACCGATCGGCCGACCCGACCGGCTCGGGCGGCCTCGTCGTCGTCGAGTTCGTCGCCGCGCAGCGTCCAGAACCCGAACACCAGCATCGAGAGCCCGCCGGCGATCGAGAGGAGTTCGGTCGGGATCGACAGGCCGAGGAAGTGTCCGAAGAACACCGATGCCGCGTGTACCAGCGTCGTCGCGGTCAGGATCGCGGTGAGGACTATCCACCAGCGGTAGCGGAGTGCGAAGGTCATCGCCATCAGCTGGGACTTGTCGCCTAGCTCGGCGACGAAGATGACGGCGAAACTCAACGCCAGGGCAGCGAACATAATGCCAGGCTAAGGTGACCCGCATCCCTCATTCAACACTCGGTGAATCCGTGAATTCGCAGGTCGGGAGGCCGCATGCGGCTCTTCGGGCCACCTCAATCTCGGGTGAGGCAGCCCTCGCTGGATATCGAGCCACGTCTCGGCAGGCACAATGGTGCGGTGATCTCCCCTGCAGTCGACGTCCGGAGCGCCCCGACCGGACCACTCCGACCGATCGAGATCGCGTCGATCGCGATCTTCAGCGGTCTCACCGTCGTCCCCGCCGTCATCGTCGCGGTGGTCCCGATGGCGGCCGCCCTCGGCTTCGCCGCTCCGGTCCCGATCGCATTGCTCGCCGCCCGCACGCGGCTGCGTGCGGTCATCGCGGCCTTCGTCACGACGGTCGCAGTCACGTTCGCGGTGGCCGGGCTCGGGACCGCGTTCGCGGTCGCGGCGACGGCGGTGGTCGGTGGAATCGTCGGCGAAGTTCGCCGCCGCGGCGGTGGAGCCGCAGTCCTGACACTCGCCGCGCTGATCACGTCGCCGCTCATCGCCGGCATCTCCGTCGCGCTGATGTGGGTTCTCGTCCCGCTGCGTCGCCTGGCTCTGGAAGTCTTCGACAATATCCTGACCGGTCTGGCCAAGACGGTGCGAGTATTAGGTCTCGACGGGGTGGGCGATGCAATCGAGAGCTTTTCCGGCAACGTCGTCGACCACTGGTGGCTGTGGATCTGGATTCCCGGCACCGTCGGCACATTCCTGACGATCCTCGTTGCAGGCTGGATGCTCGGCAAGGTCCTCGACCGGCTCGCCGACGTGCGACTTGACGACACTCTCGAAGCCGCGCACACTACCGTCGCCGACGAGCAGCCCGCTCCGTTGCCGATGCGCGCGGTCGGCGTCGGCTACCGCTATCCCGGCACGACGCGCGACGTGCTGACCGGCATCGACCTGGAATTGCATCCGGGCGAGTTCGTCGCCGTCGTCGGCGCCAACGGATCGGGCAAGTCGACGCTCGCGAAGATCCTCTCCGGCGTCGACCCGACGATCGGCGTCGTCGACCGCCCCGGATCGCCGGGGCTGGGGCGTGCGGGCGGAACCGCACTGGTCCTACAGCGACCGGAGGCGCAGATGCTCGGCTCGCGGGTGGCAGACGACCTCGTATGGGGCCTGCCCGACGACACGGCCGTCGACATCGACGGTCTGCTCGCGGAGGTAGGTCTGGCCGGGCTCGGCGATCGCGACACCTCCGACCTGTCGGGCGGTCAGCAGCAGCGGCTCGCCGTGGCGGCGGCACTCGCGCGGGGTCCACGTCTGGTCATCGCCGACGAGGTGACATCGATGGTCGACCCGCAGGGCCGCCACGATCTCATCTCGATCCTCGCCGAACTGCCCAGACGTCACGGCATCACCGTGGTCCTCATCACGCATCGTGACTCCGAGGCGCGGGCCGCCGATCGGATCATCCACCTTACGGACGGGCGAGTCGTCGACCATCACCCGGAGTGGATGCGACCCGAGAGCGCGGCGCCCGCCCTGGCGTCCGCACCGATCGGCGGCCAGCCGCTGCTCGCGGTCGACGGTGTTGCGCACACATACCTTCAGGGGTCGCCGTGGGAGGTGACCGCGCTGCACAGCGTGAACCTGCGCGTCGATCGCGGCGACGGCATGCTGATCGTCGGCGGAAACGGTTCGGGTAAGTCGACATTGGCGTGGATCCTCGCCGGGCTGACCGAGCCGACGTCCGGGCAGGTGCTGCTCGGTGGCGAGTCGGTCGCCGACAACGTCGGACGGGTCGGCCTCGGATTCCAGCATGCCCGTCTGCAACTGCAGAAGGTGAGCGTCGGCGACGAGATCATGGCGGTCGGCGGCGAGAAGGTCGGCACCACCGAGGTGGGGCGGGTGCTCGACCTCGTATCGCTGCCGCGCGAGTTCGCGGCCAAACGCGTCGACTCGTTGTCCGGCGGGCAGATGCGTCGGGTGGTCCTCGCATCGTTGATTGCGTCCGAACCGGAAGTCCTGGTGTTGGACGAGCCACTCGCTGGCCTCGACCCGCAAGCGCGCGAAGAGGTGCTGACCGTGCTGGCGTCCCTGCGTGATCACGGGGCGACGATCGTCATCATCTCCCACGACCTCGAGTCGCTCGACCGAGTCTGCAACCGCCGCGTCGAACTCGTCGCAGGCGTCCTGGAAGGCGGTGTCTGACATGCAGATCCCGATGTTGCGTCAGATCCCGGGTGACTCGCCGATCCACCGGTTGTGGGCAGGCACCAAACTGATCGTCATCCTGGTCCTCGGGCTCATGACGTGGATACTGCCGTCGTGGCCCGCGCTCGGCTTCGTCGCCGTCTGCCTGATCGTGTTCGCGCTGATCGCCGGGATCCCGGTGGGGGCTCTGCCGCGTCCGCCGTGGTGGTTCTGGGCGTTGATGGTGGTCGGCGTCGCGTGGTCGTGGGTGGCGCGCGGTTCGGACGGCGGGCTCACCGCATTGCGTGCGGTGCTCCTCGGGTTGGTCGTGGTCGCGATGTCCGTGCTGGTGGTGTGGACGACGCCGGTGGCCGAGCTGGCGCCGGCGATCGCCGTCCTGATGCGGCCGCTGCGCTGGCTGCGCCTGCCGGTCGACGAGTGGGCGGTCACGATCGCGTTGTCGTTACGCGGACTGCCGCTGCTGATCGACGAGATGCGTCTGCTGTGGGCCGCGCACAAGCTGCGCCCGAAGTCGAAGGCGGCGTCCGGGCACCCGTCCGCCGAGCTGGGGGTCATCGACATCATCGTCGCCGCCATGTCGTCGGCCATGCGTCGCAGCGCCGAGATGTCCGAGGCGATCACCGCCCGCGGCGGTACCGGTCGCCTCACGGCGTACCCGTCGCGGCCTGGCCGCCTCGACGCCGTCGTCCTCGTCGTGTTCTTCGTCGTGTCCGCCGGGGTCGCCGCGGCCGCGATCGTGTTCTTGTGACCCGGGCTGCTCGCTGAGCAAGAACGGTCAAGCGTTCGCCGCCGTCGCGAGCAGATACTGGATAGATGAGTGATCCACTGCGACGCCTGCTCGATGCGGTTCTCGACGAGTCGCGCGACGGACTACGCGAGATGGCTGCCGCCGCATACACGTCACCGTTCCATTTCGCCCGATCGGTGCGTGTGGGCGCGGGGGAGTCGCCGGTCGCATTGCGGCGCCGAGTGATTCTCGAGCGGGCGGCGTGGGAACTGCAGCACGGCGCGAACGTCACCGATACGGCATTCGCCGCGGGCTACGAGAGCGTCGAAGGATTCAGTAGGGCCTTCTCTCGGGCGTACGGGCACCCGCCGACGGGGATGCCGGCCGCCGGCCGCGGCGGACACTGGTTGCCCGCGCCGAACGGAATCCACTTCCACTCGCCGACCGTGTTGTACGTCGACTCGGGGCGCGGCGACTCGCGGAACGAGGAGTCCGCGGGCGACGTGCTCTCTTTGCAGGTGCGCCATGACGTCGCCGATATCGCGTCGGTTCTCGGCGCGTGCGCCGACCTGTCGAGCACCGAGCTCACGGCGGTCCGTTTGCCGGGCAGTGCACCCCGCCACTGGGACGGACCCGACGAGACCCTCGCGGAGGTCCTCTGGCACCTGGTGGTCAGTAAGGAGCCGTGGCTCGCCACCATCGCTGGAGCTCGGATGCCCGATATGACGCCGGTCCGCGATATCGCGGCGTTGCAGTCGCGTCACGACGACGTCAGCGGGAGGTGGCTCGCGACAGTCCGCGATATCGACCGCTGTAACCGATGGGCCGACTGGATCGTCGACGCGTTGTGCGACCCACCGGAGTCCTTTCGGCTGGCCCAGATCGTCGTCCACGAACTGACGTTCTCGGCCCACCGTCGGCTGCTTGCACGGTGGATGCTCGCCGACGCGGGCATCGACGTCAGTGCGCCGGACCTCGACCCAGACCCCATCGTGTGGCAACGCCGCAACCAAGGAGAGCTCGCATGACCTCGTACGTCTACTACACCGCCTGCACGCTCGACGGCTTCCTCGCCGACGAGAACGATTCGCTCGCATGGCTTCTCACTCAGCCGATCGACGACGACGGGCCGTTCAACATCGACGAATTGATGGCGGCGACCGGCGTGATCGTCATGGGAGCGACCACCTATCTGTGGGTTGTCGACCACATCGCCGAGAGCGGTGAACCGTGGCCGTACGGCGACTACCAGACGTTCGTGTTCACGCACCGTGACGTCGATGTCGTCGCCCCGTCGGTCACTGTGCTCTCCGGCCCGCCAGCCGAGCATCGCCCGAAGCTGGAGGCGGCCGCAGGGGAGAAGGACGTGTGGGTGGTCGGTGGCGGCGATCTGGCCGCACAGTTCGCCGAGGCGTCGATGCTCGACGAGATGACCGTCTCCTATGCGCCTGCGACGGCCGGCTCCGGGCGGCCGCTGTTCCCGCGTGCCTTCGGCTTCGAGTTGCTGGAGACGGCCCGCAACAAGGCGTTCCTCATTGGCCGGTACCGCGTCGTCGGCCCGCGCGACTGAGACTCCCGAGAAACACGAACGGCGGTCGCCCCGGTGAGGGGCGACCGCCGTCGGCGTCAGTAGAAAATCAGGCGGGAACGATCAGGCCCGAATACTGGGTCTTCGCGCGGGCGAGGCGCTCGGAAGCGTCCTCCCAGTTCACGACGTTCCACCAAGCCTTGACGTAGTCCGGCTTGACGTTCTGGTAGTCGAGGTAGAAGGCGTGCTCCCACATGTCGAGCATGACGACCGGGATGAGGGCGGCGGACGTGTTGCCGCTCTGGTCCGTCAACTGCTCGATCACCAGGCGCTGGCCGATGGTGTCGTAGCCCAGGATGGCCCAGCCGCTGCCCTGCAGGGTGGTGGCTGCCGCGGTGAAGTGAGCCTTGAACTTCTCGAAGCCACCGAAGTCGGTGCCGATCTGCTCGGCGAGATCGCCGGTCGGCTCGCCGCCGCCGTTGGGCGACAAGTTCTTCCAGAAGATCGAGTGGTTGGTGTGACCACCGAGGTGAAACGCCAGGTTGGCGGAGAGACCGAAGACCTTGCCTGCGATGCTGTCGTCGTCGCGTGCGGCTGCCAGGTTCTCGAGGGCGGTGTTCGCGCCCTTGACGTAGGTCGCGTGGTGCTTGCTGTGGTGCAGCTCCATGATCTTGCCGGAGATGTGCGGCTCGAGAGCGCCGTAGTCGTAATCGAGTTCGGGCAGGGTGTATTCAGCCACGATGATCCTCTCTACAAATTGATTCCAGATCCGTACTGGGTCCAGTCAACAACATTTCCCCACACGGATGCTTATTGCAACAGATCCGCTCACCGGTCTATTCCCGTCGACTGGATTTCACCGGCACGCCGTAGCCTGGACGCATGAGCATCTTCGACCGTATCTTCGCCGCGTCCGCAGTCAAGACCGCGATGGTTGCGCGTGAGAATGCTCTGCCCGGCCGTGACACGCTGATGCCGCTGCGTGAGAAGAACCTTGTCACCGGTCACCCGATGCGCGGACAGTCCGACGCCGCAGGAGGATTCGGACCGAATGGGATCGGCGACTGGGGACCGGATCGACAGGCAGTCGTCCTTGCGGGCGGTTGCTTCTGGGGCATCGAAGAGATCTTCTGGCAGCAGCCGGGCGTCTACACGACGGCAGTCGGCTACGCGGGCGGTTACACGCCGAACCCGACGTACGAGGAGGTGTGCACCGCGCAGACCGGACACACCGAGGCGGTCCTCGTCGTCTTCGATCCGGAGGAGACGTCGCTCAAACGCCTCATCGAGGTGTTCTTCACCTCGCATGATCCGACGCAGGAGATGCGTCAGGGCAACGACGTCGGCACCCAGTACCGCTCCGCCGTATACGGACTCGACGACGAGGCGACGCGTCTAGCAGTCGAGACCGCGCAGCGGTACGGTCCGACGCTGGCCGATGCCGGATACGGCCCGATCACCACGGAGGTCCTCTCCCTCGCCGACGCAGGCGACGGTCACTTCTACTACGCCGAAGACGTCCATCAGCAATACCTGTTCAAGAACCCGAACGGATACCGCTGTCACGTGAGCACCGGGCTGGCGTTCCCCGCCTGATGGCGCGCACCCTGACGCTCGAGCAGTGGAATCGCACCCTGCTCGAGCGGCAACATCTGCTCGAACGGGTCGACGACGACGTCGTCGAGGTCGTCGACCGTCTCGTCGGGATGCAGTCGCAGGACCCGCAGGCCGCGTTCTACGGGCTGGCGTGCCGCGTGCACGACTTCGATCCCGCCGATGTCGACGCCCTCCTCACCGGCCGCGAACTCGTCCGGATGACCCTGCAGCGCGGCACCGTCTTCTTGATGGACGGACTCGACGCCCGGTGGATCAGGGAGCTCGTACAACCGTCGATCGCTACGGCGGCCGCCACCAACCACGGCAAGCGACTCCGTGGCGTCACCGTGGACGACGTCACCGCCTACGCCGCCGAACTCCTCGGCGCCACAGACGATCCCGTGCCCGGAGCCGAGCTGCGGGACGGGCTGGCACGACGGTGGCCCGATGAGCCGCCCGCCGATCTCGCGGCCGTCGCGAGGTGGGGCCTCCCACTGGTCCAGACACCGCCGCGCGGCCTGTGGCGGGCGTCCGGTGCGCCCGCATATCGGCATCTCGACGACTGGATCGGCCCCGGCGTCCCCGCCGTGACCGGCGACGAAGCTCGCAAGGATCTGGTCCGGCTCTACCTGCGCGGATTCGGGCCCGCGACCGTCGCAGCCGTCCAGACGTGGTCGGGACTGACCGGTCTCGGGCCGGTCATGGCGGCGATGGAGGCCGACTGGGAACTCCAGGAACTCGTCGGCCCGACCGGGCAGCGACTCTACGACCTGGAGGGGCTGCCGATCGCGTCCGGCGACGAACCGGCTCCGGTCCGCCTCGTCGCTCCCTACGACAATCTCCTCGTCGCCAACGCCGACCGCGTCCGTGTCGCCGACCCGGACCTGTACGCTGCGCTCGTCACCCCGAACGGACGCTTCCCCGGATTCGTTCTGGTGGACGGGAGACTCGCCGCCACCTGGACGCCGACGCGCGACGGCATCGATCTGGTCGAACTCCGTGACCTGACCACAGCCGAACGCACCGACGTCGAGCGTGAAGTGGCGACCGTGCGCGAGATGCGGGCCTGACGGGGCCCGAACCCGTTCTGTTACGAACCTGGCTGTTACGAACCTGTTCGGGGATTTCGTACCGAGATGAAGTAGCGCCGACCGCCTGGATCGGCCATCATCACACGGCCGGTGCACTGTTTCACCACTGATGCGCCCCAGCCCTCGTGCCGTTCGACCTCGTCGCCGATGTCGGTCGCAGCCACCTCGAGGTACGTCGCAGGCTCGGTGACGTCGGACCGGATGAGGAGCACCTGGAGGGCTAGTTTCGGATTCCGGGTGAGGCCGACGCGGTCCGGGTCGTGCCGACCCGGAGTCGGATGTCCGGTGAGCGCTTCCCAGAACGCGACCTCGGCGTCGAACAGGTCGGTCGGCACGTCGAAGCACACCTGGTCGATGATGCTGATGGTGCCGCCCGGCCAACGGATCGGACGCGCTCGTTCGCTCTCACCCTGATGTGGGACGAGGCAGAACACGCCGCCGCCGGGCGAAGACATCACGCGATGGGTGCCGTAGTCGGCGATCAGCGACGCCCCCAGCGAGGCTGCCTCCAACGAGGCGGACACGGGATCGGCCACGTGAATGTCCAGATGTGTGCCGCCGGAGTCGTCGCCCACCCGTTGGACGCGCAGGTGTGCATCGCCGTTGAACGGTTCGAGAGTCGCGAACTCCTTGTGGTCGCCACGTGGCGGCGACACGGTACTGCCCGAGATCGCCCGCCAGAAGGTGACTTCGGCACCGAATTGGGCGGCCGGGAAGTCGAGATACGCGGTCAGCCATTCCACATGCACGCCGTCAATTCTAGGCGCTGTGGTTGTGCTGCGATGTGCCGTCCCGGCAACTCCAAACCTCTTCTTGAGAGTTTCGCTCGGCGTGTTATCCCCAAGTTATCCACACCTGTGGATGTGGATAACTTTAATGAGGAGCGGATGTCTGGCAGATGTCCGGAGGGTAGAGATCAGACCAATCGGGCACGAAAACGAGACCTGTAACACACTTGCACCGCCTCCTACCTAGGTCTATCCACATTTCCACAGGGTTATGCACAGCTTCGGAGATCCTGTGAACAGATCGCGGGGGGCTGGTTTAGGACAGTGAAGACAGCCTTTGTGGATAGAACTATGCAGGGTCGCATAGTTGCATCCAGGCGATTTCTGAGTGACGGCTGAAGGCGACACTCACAGTGGCGGCTGAGCCCTTGTCGGTTCGACGGTCCACCCCCGTCCCTCACGTGTGGAAAACTGGATGGCGTGAGTATGGGCGACATCGAGACCGTGGCGGTGACCGACCTCCCTGACGACTTCACCGGCGACGGCGACCGGATCCTGCTCGACGTCCGTGAGGACGACGAATGGGCGCAGGCGCATATACGAGGCGCTCTGCACATCCCGCTGGCCGACGTCCCGGCCCGCGTCGAGGAGATCGACCTCGACCGCGAACTGCTCGTCGTCTGTCGCACCAGCGGCCGCTCGTATCGGATCATGGAGTACCTGCTGATGCGCGGAATCGACGGAGCAGTCGTCACCGGCGGCATGGTGGCGTGGCAGAACGCGGGTAAGCCCGTGGTGACCGGATCGGCAGACGCGTGAACCTCGACGTCTGCCCGGCGTGCCGTATCCAAGCGCCGCACCGTGATGGCCGCACCGTCTGCCCGCGCTGCGGAGGGCCGCTCGTTCAGACCGATGAACAGGGTGCGGTCGTCGTGTCTCGGGGCGGTCCCGTTCCCCAACAACCCGTTCCCCAGCAGCCCAGAGTCCAGCCTGCTCGCCGCCCGCTCCGGTGGGCGGCGCATCGACCGCGTAAGGCCATGCCAGCGCCCCGGGGGCCTCGCGTGGCGGGGCGTCGGCCGACACCGACCTACGCGAGTACGCCGCACTGGGGACTCGTCGACATTCCGCGTCCGGAGGCTGACGATGTCGATCCGGTCCCGGTGACGACGGATGCGTTGACCCGGGCGTTGCGGTTGACTGCATTGATCCTGGCTGCTGCGGGCGTCGTCCACGCGGTCCGGTACATCGTGGCGGTCGTCAACCGGACACGCCCGATCCTGATGTGGATCGACTGGCTCAGCAGTATCGCCGTGCTCGTATTCGGCCTGATGGCGCTCGTCGCGGTCGTCATGGCCGTCCTCGCCTTCGGGCGATGGGTGCGGCAGCTGCGGGAGCGGCAGTACGCGGCTGCCGGGTTCGTCGACCCGCGGCCCACCGTGATCGTGTATCTGCTGTCGATGGTCCCGCTCGTCAACGTGGTCGGCGCGCCGTGGCTTCTCCACGAGGCAGCGGTCGCCGGTCGGCGCGATCCGCGCGCCGACCGAGTCCGCGTGCGGCTGGCAATCGCGTGGGTGCTGGTGAACGTGCTCGCGGTGGTAGCCGTCGGTTATCGAATCGCGGCGTGGAGCACGACGTCGCTGCAGCTCGACGCGGACGCGTTGTTCCTCGTGGCACTGGTGTTCGGGGTATCCGCGGTGTTCGCACACTGGGCAGTGCGCCGGATAGAGATCATCGCGGGGACGCTCGACGTCGAGGTCGAGCGACCGGCACGACGACTGGTCGCAGTGTGACTCGGCCTGGAGTGTCCCGGTCGGGCAAGCCGGCCGTCGTCGCACATCGAGGAGCGTCTGGCGAGGTCGCTGAGCACACGATCGGCGCGTACGAACTGGCACTCGAGCAAGGGGCAGACGGGCTCGAATGCGATATTCGGCTGACCGCCGACCATCAACTCGTCTGTATTCACGACCGGACCATCGAACGAGTCTCCGACGGGGTCGGCGCGGTCAGTGAGATGACCCTGGACCAACTCCGGGAGCACGACTTCGGGTCTTGGCACAGCGGCACGCCCGCCCAGGTGTTGACGCTGCGCGAACTCCTCACGCTGACCCTCGACTGGCATCGCCCGGTCCGACTGTTCATCGAGACCAAACATCCCGTCCGCTACGGGTCGCTCGTCGAGACGGAACTCCTCGAAACGCTCCACGAGTTCGGGGTGGCCACGCCACCGTCGGCCGACCACAGCCGCGCCGTCGTCATCTCGTTCTCATCGGCCGGCGTGTGGCGTATCCGCCGCAGTGCGCCGATGCTCCCGACCATCCTCCTCGGCGACAGCGCTCGCATCATCGGCGGCACCGCGGCCACCGCCGTCGGCGCGACCGGGGTCGGCCCGTCCATCGCCACGCTTCGCACGCACCCGGAACTGGTCGACCGTGCTGCGGCGTCCGGTCGCGTCACCTACTGTTGGACCGTCGACGAGCAACCCGACGTCCAACTGTGTGCCGATCTAGGTGTGCGCTGGGTGGCGACCAATCACCCGGCTCGCGTACGGGACTGGCTGGTCACCGCCTACTGATCGGGCCGCCTGCTGATCGGGCCGCCTGCTGATCGGGCCGCCTGCTGATCGGGCCGGGGCGAGGTCCATGAGATATTGGACGCATGGGTAAGAAGAGCAAGCGCGGCAGTGGTCCGCGCCCGGGAAGCAATCGCGCCGAGCGAGTAGCCGCACGCAAGGCACGGCAGGCCGCATCGCTCGCCGGGCCGGTGCGCCCGTTCGAGGGTCTGGCCGCCGAATGCGACCTCGTCGCCATGCGCACGTTCATCGCCTCGGCGACCGCCACGGTCCCGTTCGCCGCCGACTTCGACGCGAAGCAGACCGTCGAATTCGCGACGGTCTTGCCCGGCGCCGTGTTCGCCGATGTCAGCGGCGGCACACCGGCCCACGGCCACGCGGCCCTCCAGACCGACCCGGACCCCGACGACCTCCGCACCTCGGTGGCGAGTGCGCTCGCCTGGGCGGCTGCCGCGACGAGTGGAAGCGAGTACGACGGTTCGGCGACCGAACTCGACCTCGCCGACATCGTCGACGCGACGGCGTCGATCGACGTGGCGGTCCACGACGACTTCGCCTGGTGGTTCGCCGACGACGCCGACCTCGATCCGCAGATCACGTCGATGCTCGAGCGCGCCAACGACACCATCCTGCCGACTGCGCGACTGACACCCGCGAGTGGCGTCGGGGCGCCATGGTGGGTGGATGCGGGCGAGAAGGCGCATCTCCGCTGGGTGCGACCCGAAGGCGAGGACTCACTGATGAACGCGTTGGCGCGTGTCCACGATGCGGGCGCGTTGACGCTCGGCGTCGGCTCCCGGTTCGCCGGGTCGTTCCGCACCCACGGGCTTCTCGTCCCGGTCTTCGACCTCGATGTCGAAGCCCACCACGCCGAATGGAACGACGGCCTCGACGCCTTCGACAAAGCGCTCACCGAAGCCCTCGCCGACACCTCCGACCTGACCGCCGCACAGCGCGCGTCCAAGGCGGGCATCATCGCGCGTCAGGTGACGATCCGCTAGGCACAAGCGTGTCGGGCGGGTCGGGCCTACTACAGGTTGCCGCCTGCTGCGGGCGGAGCGGCCGCGTCCGGAGCCGCTCCGGCGGTGTTCAGTTCGCGCTCGACGAAGTTCTCAAGGTCGAACAGGTTGCCGTCGGCGCGGCGGGCGATGGTCTGCAGTGTCGTCATTTGAGCTACTTCCTCGACTTGCTCCTTGAGGAACCACTGCATGAACTGCTCGCCCAGGTAGTCGCCGTTGTCGCGTGCCGAACTCGCCAATGCGACGATCTGCTCGGTCACGATCTTCTCTTGGGCGAGAGCCAACGCGATCGGGTCCTCGTAGTCGTCGAACTCGGTGGTCGGGGCGGCAGCGGAGGGAACCCGCACATCGATGTCGCGGTCCAAGAAGTACTGGATGATCATCATGGCGTGGTTGCGTTCTTCGACCGCCTGCGCATAGAAGTGACGCGCCATCTGCGGCATATCGTGCGCGTCGTACCAGACCCCGAGCGCGATGTACTGCTGCGACGCCGAGAACTCGTTGCTGATCTGCTCGTGGAGTAGTTCCTGAAACTCAGTCGGACTCGGACTCGGGCTCATACGCTCAGAATAGAGGACGTTCGGCCTAGCCGCCGATGGTCGAACCGCTCGATCCGCTCAACAATTCTTCGGGGACCTCGACGCCGCGGCTGACGTATTCGAAGAACTTAGCGGTGTCGTCGCCCGGGATCAACGCATCGCCGTCGTCGGTGATCTCGTCGCCTGCGGCGGGGACCGTCGTCGTGACGGGGTTGCGCAGACGGAACGCGAGCCACGCCAGATTCCACAGGTGGTCGCCTTGGCCGACGGTCACCGCGTTCACCGCGCCGTTCGCGAACGGGATCAACTTGAACGGATTCAACAGCACGGACGGACTCGTGGTCTTCGACATGAGCGCAGAGAAGAACTTGCGCTGATTGACGACGCGTTCGAGGTCGGCGTTCGGGAATGCGCGAGTGCGCACCAGACCCAGTGACTGCGCACCGTCCAACGTCTGACAGCCCTTGGGCAGACGGAGCCCGGCCTTCGGGTCGCGCAGTGGTCTGTCCAGACACATCTCGACGCCGCCGACTGCGTCGACGACCTTGTCGAATCCGCCGAACCCGATCTCGATGTAGTGGTCGACATGGACGCCCGAGAACTGCTCGATGGTCTGCACCAGTAGTCCGGGACCGCCGGTGTTGAACGCCGAGTTGATCTTGTGGCTGCCCTGACCGGGAACCGGGACGTACAGATCGCGCGGAACGCTGATCAGCATCGGCTTACCCGTGGTGGGGATGTGCGCGAGCATGATCGTGTCCGTGCGGGCCCCATCGCTGTCGCCGGTCGCGAGCTTATCCTTGTCCTCTTGGCTGAGATCGGCACGCGAATCCGTACCGACGACGAGCCAGGTGGTGCCAGGGGTGTCGCTGACCCGGCCGGCATAGTTCGACAGAGCGTCGACACGATGCAGCTTGGTGTCGTAGTAGAACATCAGCGCGACCGGTGTGATCAGCAGCAACAGCACGATCACCAGGACGATGCGCAGGATGCGTCGCGGCTTGCGCTTGCGGCGTGGGGCCGCGGGTCGTCGCGGCGGTGGCGGGGCTCCCGACTCGGGGCGGGGGCGAGGTCGCGGCGGCGGCGGACCCGGAGGTGGTCCGGGCTGCGGACCCGCCGGCCGACGATGCCGTTCCTGCGGAGGGATCGGCTGCGGCTCCTGCCGCGGTGCGTATCCGGGGCGGCCCCGCAACGGCTCCTCGCCGGGCGGAGGCATGTAGCGCCGTTGCGGTCCGGGTTCGGCCGACCAGGCCTGCGGCGGTCGATAGGGCTCCCCGCCGGGAGGAGGGCGTCGCTTCCTCGGCGGCTCGGGCTGGTCGTTCATCCTCGCCACGTTACCGATGGCACCTGAAAGAGGCCTGGGTGTCGACGCCGTCCGTCGATTCCTCGAACGACCCGATCAAGTCCCGGATCAGCCAAGTCTCGGATCAGCCAAGTCTCGGATCAGCCCAGTCTCGGATCAGCGTGGCGTGAGGACATCGACGCCGACGAACCGGGCGAGTTCGTCGGGGAGTCGGACCGTGCCGTCGGGCTGCTGATGGTTCTCCAGAATGGCCACCAGCCAGCGTGTCGTCGCGAGTGTCCCGTTCAGCGTCGCGGCGGTCTGCGCCTTGCCGTTCTCGTCGCGGTACCGCACCTGCAGGCGGCGCGCCTGGAATGTGGTGCAGTTCGACGTCGACGTGAGTTCGCGATAGGTGCCCTGCGTCGGAACCCACGCCTCGCAGTCGAACTTGCGGGCCGCGGAACTGCCGAGGTCGCCGCCCGCCACGTCGATCACGCGGTACGGGACGGCGATCGCCGCGAGCATGTCCTTCTCCCAGCCGAGGATCTTCTGGTGCTCGGCGTCGGCGTCTTCGGGCTTGCAGTAGATGAAGCCCTCCACCTTGTCGAACTGGTGGACGCGGATGATGCCGCGGGTGTCCTTGCCGTATGAGCCGGCTTCGCGACGAAAGCACGTCGACCAGCCCGCATAGCGCTTCGGACCGTCGGACAGGTCGAGGATCTCGTCGGAGTGGTAGCCGGCCAGCGGCACCTCCGACGTGCCGACGAGGTAGAGGTCGTCTGCCTCGAGGCGGTACACCTCGTCGGCGTGCGAGCCGAGGAATCCGGTGCCCTGCATGACCTCCGGCCGGACCAGTACCGGCGGAATCATCAGGGTGAACCCGTTGGCGGTCGCTTTGGCTGCGGCCATATTCAACATGGCGAGTTGCAACTGCGCGCCGAGGCCGGTCAGGAAGTAGAAGCGTGAACCGGAAACTTTCGCGCCGCGCTCCATGTCGATGAGCCCGAGGTGCTCGCCGATCTCGAGGTGGTCCTTCGGGTTCTCGATGGGCCGCGGCTCGCCGACGTGTTCGAGAACGATGTAGTCGTCCTCGCCGCCCGATGGGGTCTGTTCGGCCACGATGTTCGAGATGGCGCGCTGACAGGTGGTGGCCGTCTCCTCGGCCTCCTTCTGGCGGGCGACAGCGGCTTTCACCTGGTCGGCGAGCTCTTTGCCGCGAGCCAGGAGTGCGGCCTTCTCGTCACCGGACGACGCGCCCACCTGCTTGCCGAGCGCTTTCTGCTCGGTGCGCAGCGCGTCGGCGTCGGCGATCGCCTCGCGTCGATCGGCGTCCGCTTGGAGTAGCCGGTCGACGAGTTCGGGGTCTTCGCCACGGGTGCGCTGCGACGCGCGGACGAGGTCGGGATCTTCACGCAGGATCTTCAGGTCGATCACTCTTAGAACCCTACCTGGGCGTGTTCGTGCCCCAGGGGACGACATCGTCGAGGGCGACCAGGCATGATGGAGGAGATGAGTTCTGACAGCCACCGACCGGGAGACGGCGACGACCTGTCGCCGCAGGATGCCGACGCCGCCACGGCGTCCGACGCCGCCGACGACGCGGTCGAGGACACCGTGGTCTCAGACGACGGTGCCTATGCGCCTGCGGCTCACTCACCTGGTGGGGCGCACTCACCGGACACCGAGTACTTGCCCGGCACAGACGCCGACCACGACTCCGACGACTGGGCGGACGCAGCCGCCGACAACCAGTTGGACGACGCTGATCGGGACGAGGCTGATTGGGGCGGCGCTGATCGGGGCGGCGCTGATCGGGGCGGCGCTGATTGGGGCGAGGCTGATTGGGGCGAGGCCGGCTGGGACGACAGTGAGTGGGACGGCGCGGATTGGGACGGCGCGGATTGGGACGGCGCGGATTGGGACGAGGCTGATTGGGACGGGGCGGGCGAGGACGCCGAAGGGGCGGCCACCGACGGGCCAACACCCGCCGTCGCCGACAGCGGCCGCACCGGTCGCCACCGGTCCCGCGGGCGGCTCCTGACCTTGTTGGCCGCGATCCTCATCGGTGGTGTCGCTGCGGGTGGCGTGCTCTTGGCCAGAGGGGGTTTCTCCGATCACGGAAGCGTCGGATCGACGGTGATCGGCGAGGGCAACGCACTCGTCGAGAACGACTTCACGCGCTCCGAGCCGGGCGACTGCCTCCAGTGGGACGATGCGAAGCCCGGGGAACCGAGCCTCACCGACTGCGCCAAACCGCACCGGTTCGAGGTGGCCGGCGCACTCGACACGGAGACCTTCCCGACGTCCGAGTTCTCGGCGGCGGCCCCGTGGCCGGGGCCCGAACGCTTCGGATCCATCCGCGACGAGAACTGCCCGGCGATAGTCGACCGCTACCTCGGTGGCGGCCTCGATCCACAGGGCCGCTTCGCGTCCGGACTGATGTTCCCGTCGAAGGTCCAGTGGGAGAAGGGTGCCCGTGTCCTGCGCTGCGGTATCGAGCAGCCGGGGGCAAAGGGCGTTCAGGAGCAGTTCACCGGGCTCGTCGCCGACATCGACCAGTCGTTCACGTGGCCCGCAGGCACCTGTATCGGCATCGACAAGAGCACGCGGAAGGCAACGAGCGCCGTCGTCGACTGCTCGGAGCCGCACGCCTTCCAGACGACGGGCGTCGTCGACCTCTCCCAGCGTTTCGGCGGACGCACCTCCGGCAAAACGTGGCCGAGTGTGCGCGATCAGAACGAGTATCTGACGAAGATCTGCCCGAACCAGACCAACAAGTTCTTCGGCGGAGCGTCGAAGTTCGAGGAGACGACCCTCAACGTGCAGTGGTCGGTGATCTCCGAGGTCAGTTGGCTCACTGGCAGCCGCCGAGTGGTCTGCTACACGGCGCTGCCCAACCGCGGTGGTTTCGCGACTCTCGTGGGCGACGCACGTGAACAGGTGCTGATCAACGGTCGTCTCCCGGAGCCGCCGGAGAAGGGCCCACCCGGTCGCTCGGTCGGTTCGCCGGTGCCGTTGCCGCCCGGGTACAACCCCGACAGTCGGGAGATCCCCGCTCCTGGGGGATGATGTCGGGCATGCCCGTATCGATGTCGAATCGAGTATTCGAAGAGCTCGTCGGTGATGCCCTCGACCTGTTGCCCGACGAACTGACCGACGCGATGTCGAACGTGGTGGTCCTCGTACGCGACCAGCACCCCGAGGATCCGTCGATCCTCGGGCTGTACACGGGCGTCTCGCTCACCGAGCGCACCAACGACTACTCGGGGTTTCTTCCCGACACGATCGAGATCTTCCGCGAACCGCTCCTGGCGGTCTGCTCGACTCCCGACCAGGTGCGCCACGAGGTGGCCGTCACCGTGCTGCACGAGGTCGGACACCACTTCGGCATCGACGACCGGTGGCTGCACGAGAACGGGTGGGGCTGAACGGGAGTTCGTCCACGCCGAACAGGCTGCCCTGCAGCCGTCGCGTCGGATCGAATCGGGTGCTGCTCAACCCATCGGGTCTGCGGGGCTCCCGTCACCGTCAGCCAGATCGGCGACGCCCCAGCGCGCGACGGTCCATCCGGTGTCGCTGGGTTCGAGGACGACGGATCCGGTGTTGGGCAGATAGTTCTTGAGCGCGAACTCCGAGTCGATCCCGGACAGGTGTGCGGCGATCAACCGGATCGCGGCGCCGTGCGAGACGAGATACACATCGCGCCCCTCCCCGGTCACATACTTCGTGGTGAGTTCGTCGACGACCGGCAGATAGCGTTCGTGCAGCATCTCCAGCGACTCGCCGCCCGGGATCCGCGCGTCGAGTTCCCCGTGGTGCCAGCGGGTGACCACGTCGTGGAACTTCTCGTGCGACTCTTTGTCACTGAGCCCCTCGAGGTCGCCGACCTGGACTTCGTGCACACCGTCCACTTCGCGAGCGTCGGCCTCCCAGACCGAGGCGATCATCTCAGCGGTCTGCCGGGCGCGGTTGGCGGCAGAGTGGACCAGGACGGCAGGCTTCCCGTCGGGGTGCTCCAGACCGAAGCGGACGCCTTGGCGTGCGCCGAAGTCGGTGAGCGATGCGCCGGGCAGGGCGGTGTCGAGGATCCGCATCACGTTCGAGGTCGTCTCCCCGTGTCGGACCAGGTGGAGGCGGGCCATCTCAGTCGTTTCCTTCCAGCAGACGGGTGAACCATTCGTGAGATTCACGGTGGTCGGGCGGCAGGGACGCAGCGCCCCGGTCGATCGGCCACGACCCGAGGTAGACGACGTTCTCTGCGGTTCGGTGCAGCGCACGCAGCGCCTCGCCGACTGCCGCGTCGCTCGCGTGTCCGCGAGCGTCGAGGTAGAAGCGGTACTGGCCGGGTGCTCCGGATCCGCGCGGGCGCGATTCGATCCGGGTCAGGTCGATGTCGCGCATCGCGAACTCGCTCATCGCCGCCACCAGACTCCCCGGAGTGTTCGGGAGGTCGAGGATGACGCTGGTGCGGTCGGCGCCGGTTGCGGGGGTCGGCGGTCCGGGTCGGCCGAGCAGCAGGAAGCGCGTCACGGCGTCGTCGGCGTCGGCGACCCCGTCGGCCAACGCTACGAGTCCGTGAAGGCGCGCAGCTGCGGCCGTGGTCACGGCGGCGTCGGCGCGGCCGGCTGCGACGTCGGCTGCTGCGGCGGCGTTCGACGTCGCGATCACGAACTCGGCGTTACCGAACCGTTCGGCGACGCTGCGGCGGACCTGCGCGGAGGCGACCGGATAGGCGGCGACCGTCGCCACCGCGTCGGCGGCCATCGGCTCGCGGGCGGCGACGGTGAACGCGATGTCGAGCGCGACCTCGGCATACGCCTGGACGCGGCGCTGCCCGTCGTGGGGGACGAGCGCGTCCATGGTGGCCGGGACGGCGCCCTCCAACGAACTCTCGATCGGCACGCAACCGAAGTCGGCATCGCCCGCCCGGACGGCGGCGATCACCGCGAGCGGACTCGACAGTGCACGCTTGTCGACGTCGGCGTCAGAACGGGTGGCGAGGATCGCGTCGAGAGCCATCTCGGTGAAGGTGCCCGCGGGACCGAAGTAAGCGAAGACTGGCACGGCTCCACAGTAGTCGAGCACCGGAGTGGATGCGCTCGCCGTGAGCCGAAGCGTTGACGCAGCGCCGACTGCGAACTAGGTTAGGCATACGTAAGTTAGGGTTGCCTATATCGGAATTGATTCGGTGACCCGGAAGATGCTGGAGGATCCTATGGCCACGATCGTTGCCCCATGCGACGCCGAGATGATCCAGACGGCCTGCCGTCGGGCGCAGGGCGGAACGCTCTCTGTGGACGGCTCTGGCGCGCCGGACACCGTCGCGATGATCCATCTCTTCGAGGGCGATGCATTTCTGCTGGTCGCCGACGATGCGCCCGCTCTGGCCGTCGCGGTCGACACCGACGAGTCGTCGGCCGTCGTCGAGGTGATCGACTGCGCCCCGCTGCCATTGCGTGAACGTGTGCGGTCATTGGTGTGGCTGACCGGGTCGTTGCACGAGGTGCCGACGGATCTGCAGCGCGAGCTCGCGGTCGAGATCGCGGGTGATCATCCCGATGAGCGGCTTCTCGATGTCGGACATGGGTGTTCGATGGTCCGCATGGCGTTGGAGACGGCGGTCATCGCTACGGCGGTCGGTGCCGGGGCAGTGGACATCGACGACCTGGCCTGCGCCGAACCCGACATGTTCTGGGCGTACGAGAACGACTGGCTTGCACACCTGGAGAGCGACCACGCCGACCTCATTCATCAGCTGGCACGTCGGATTCCGCCCGCAATGCGGTGCGGGCGCGTCCGCCCCCTTCGGCTGGACCGATTCGGCCTGACCTTCCGCATCGAGTCCGCCGATTCGGACTCCGATGTCCGTCTCCCGTTCAGCCGCCCCGTCAGTCGTATCGCCGATCTTTCGGCTGCGCTCCAGGCGCTGGCCCTGCATCCTGAACTCGATCACCAGTCCTTCTGCTGAGCGCCCACAGACCACCCCGCCGTAATGTGACAGGGTGCAGCTGACCCGAGTCGACGATCCGGCCGAGCGGCGGGCGATCATCGTGGAGATGGTGCTCGTTGGGATCTTCACCTTCGGGTTCTCGGCGCTCTACGCTCTTCTGTCGCTGATCGAGATGCAGCTCGGAGCAGGCGTCTCACAGACGACGGTCGCGCTCAATCCGGAGACGTCGTCCAACGTCGTGATCGACGTGCTTCGTCAGTCGATGCGGATCGTGAAACTGTTCGCGACCGGTGCGCTCGGCGTCTACTTGTTGTGGCGCAGTGGTTTCCGGCCGTCCGCGGTCGGTGTGGGCAGGTTGACCGCGCGCGATGTGCCGCCCGGTCTCGGTCTGGCGGCCCTCATCGGGCTCCCTGGTCTCGCGCTCGTCGCGGCAGCGTCCGCCTTCGGTGTCAACGCACAACTGTCGCCTGCGTCGGATGACACCACGTGGTGGCGGCTGCTGATGCTGTGTCTCGTCGCGGTCGGCAACGCAGTCGCCGAAGAGGTGATCGTCGTCGGCTACCTGATGGTTCGGCTCAAGCAGTTGGGGGTGCGGGACGGTACAAGCCTCATCGCATCGTCGCTCCTACGAGGCGGATACCACCTGTACCAAGGGGTCGGCGGCGGGCTCGGCAACGTCGTGATGGGGCTGGTGTTCGGCCGCTGGTTTCAGAAGACGAACCGGTTGTGGCCGTTGATCGTCGCGCACTCGGTGATCGACATCGTCGCGTTCGTGGGCTACGCGCTGCTCAGTGATCATCTCGGCTGGTTGGGTCTGTGACGGGGCCCCGAATCGAGGGGGCGCGACACGGTGGCGGGACGTACCCCCATCCGTGCCGCGCTCTGACGATCCGAGTGGCTCCCTCCCAAGAGCCCCAATTCCACCCGGACCGAGTCCGACGGGTCGCCGGTGAAAGGCACGGCGACCGGCGCGTGTGAGACTGCCGCGTCTCACACGCGCGTAAATGTATCATGCGGTAACCCCTATCACCAGACGGTCGGGCCATCGGCTCAGGCGGGGTCATCATCGGTAGCGAACTGCACCAACAGATGCGCGAGCAGGGCGACGATCTCGGCCCGGTCGGGTCGCTCGTCAGACGTCGCCCACCGATGGATCACCGCGGTCGTGGAGCCGATGAAGGCCGTCGCACGGTAGTCGATCGTCCAGCGTCTCGTGCCCGGCAACATCCCGATCGCGCTCACCAGGTACTTCGACCAGTCGTCGCGTCCCGCGATCCGATGCTTCTCCATGGTCTCGGAGATCCCGCCCGCCTCGACGAACAGGCATCGGACAGACCGCGGATCGGTGGCGACGCTGTCGATGTACGCGCTCATCGCCGCATAGGCTACGACGTCGAGATCGGCGTGATCTGCGGCGAGTACGGCCTGGTCGACACGGTCGCGTGTGGTCGACTGGATCTCGTCGTAGATCTCGACCATCAGTTCTTCGCTGCCCGAGTACTCCTCATAGAACTGACGGCGCGACAGACCCGCTTCGGCGCACAGCGCAGAGATCGTCGTCCGCGCGAAGCCGACCGTGCCGAACAATTCGAGGCCGGCGTCACGGAACCTCTTGCGACGGTCGGCACGCCGATCCGGGAGCGACCGGCCGCCGTACGACCGGTCGGGCGCCTCACCGGGCGCCCAACCGGGCTCCGCGTTTCGGTCGGTGTGGGGCGCTTTCATCACCTCAAGACTCGATACGCTCCGAGCGCAATTCGTGGCCTTTGGACGTCAGGCATCGTCCGCTCGCCAGGTCCCACTGCCATCCGTGCAGGTTGCACGTCAGCTTCTCGCCCTCGACGACCCCGAACGCGCTCAGATCAGCCTTCAAATGCGGACAGCGACGTTGAATCTTCCAGCCGTCCAACTCGATCGACGCCTCGTCGTCGTGCGCTTCGTTGAACCAGCCGTCCGCGTACGCGATCCGTTCGGCGCTCAGGCACTTGAAGAACGTGTACAGGTACTCGTTGTAACCGCCGATACGCCATGTCGTGAAGCGCGTCGACAGGAAGATCGTGTTGACCCAGTCCGGTTCGTCGTCGCGCAACACTGTGCGGATCAACTCCGGCGCGATACGGAATCCGTAGCGATACTTGCCGTCGCCGTCCTCGCGCATCCGCACGGACCTTCTGGGGAAGTCGAGCACGAAGGTCTCGTCCCCGACGACCAGTCCGACCGGATAGCCGATCCCGTCGGAGATCAGGTCGGACGCCGCCATAATCGGTTCGAACAGCGCTTTCAGCTGGGGGAGGAGCGGCTCGCCGTCGGCCGCCGCCCACGTCGCCTTCTGGGCCGCGATGACCGGGGCGAACTTCTCCTTCATGGAATCGAGGTAGGCCTTCTTGCCCTCGCCGAAGATCTGCTCGGGCGGGTACGGGTGCGACAACTCTAGGAGCTCGTCGCCGTGGAACTCGGCACTCGACCCCGAGACCATCATCAGACCGCGGTGGCGGACGCCGTCGTCGGTGCCGTGCGTCCGCATCTGTTCCAGGAAGTCCGCCTGGTCGGGGAAGATGCTCGCCTTGTCGGAGTCGCTGTCGGTGTTGAAGTCGTTCAGCGAGTACAGGTCGTCGTCCAAGAACATCGGGGGTCCGGCCGACGGAACCACCCAGGTGGCGCCGACCTGCTCGATATACGAACGAGCTCGATCCATCCCGCGCTGACGCTTCTGCATGGCGAAGTTGGCCTTCGACTTGCGTGGGATGTCGTAGACCATCGGGTACCAGATCGCGCCCGAGTACTGGAGCAAGTGGACGTCGACGCGACCGAACTGCTCACGGATGACGTCGAGGTCGACGGGCCGGGCGTCGTTCATGTTGAAGCAGACGGTCTCGCCGTCGTCGACGATCAGACCCGAATCGCCGATCGGGCCGTCGGCAGGTGCTCGCAACGCGACGATCATGATGTCCAGCTCGCCCTTCGGCCCGGACAGGCGGTGCTTGCGGGAGTCGTCGGTCTCGACGAACTTGGTGAACCCGACACGCTCCAGTTCGCGTTTGAGGTCCGGCACCGGATAGTCGGGCAGCAGGACGGTGGCGTCCTTGTTGATGTTCTCGATGAGGTTCTTCTCGTCGAAGTGATCGCGGTGCAGATGCGAGACGTACAGGTAGTCGCAGTCGCCGATGGTCTTCCAGTCGAGTTCGGTGTTGTCCGGAAACGGGATCCACGAGGCGAAATAGGCGGGGTTCACCCAAGGGTCGCAGACGATGCTGCCTGCATCGGTCTGGATGTGGAAGCCTGCGTGGCCGATGCTCGTGATCTGCACGGGGCTGGTGCCTTTCGATGGGGACTGCTTTCCCGCTAGCTTATCGCCGAGGGCGACGCCGCTTCCTGTCGGCGGTCCGTGCCGGTGATCACCCTCGAACGCCTCATGTCTGATCGTCGCCGTTCACGTGTCCGGCTACCATCACCTCTATGGAACCCGTGTACGCGTCAGTCGTGTCCACCGCCCGCATGCTGTGGCTCGCACAGGGGCTCGATTTCGAGATCTCGGGAGTCGAGAACGTGCCTGCCGACGGTGCCGGCGTCGTCGCCTTCAACCACACCGGATATCTCGACTTCACGTTCGCCGGGATCCCGGCGTTTCTGCAGGGCAGACGGTACGTCCGCTTCATGGCCAAGAAGGAGGTCTTCGACAATCCGGTCGGGGGCCCGGTGATGCGCGCGCTCAAGCACATTCCCGTCGACCGTGCGAACGGGGCGCAGAGCTACCGGGACGCCGTTGACTATCTCGAGCAGGGCGAACTCGTGGGCGTCTACCCCGAGGCGACGATCAGCCGCAGCTTCGAGCTCAAAGCATTCAAGAGCGGAGCCGCGCGGATGGCGCTGGAGGCCGGTGCTCCGCTGATCCCCACGATCGTGTGGGGTGCCCAGCGGATCTGGACCAAAGGGCATCCGCGGAACATGGGCAGGTCCGGCGCGAAGATCATGGTCGGCGTCGCCGAACCGATCCAACCCGAGGGCACTCCGGACGAGCTGACGGCGCGACTGCACGAGTCGATGCGCGCCAAGCTCACCGAACTCCAAGACGCATACGGCCCGTACCCGCCTGGCGAGTACTGGGTCCCCGCAGCGCGCGGCGGCGGGGCGCCGACGCTCGAGGAGGCGAATGCGATGGATGCCGCGGATGCCGAGGAGAAGGCGCGTAAGCGCGAGGAACGCGAGAACTGACGGCGAGACCGGCAGGCGAGATCGGATAAGGGAGGTTCACCGGCGATGGAGCCCGTGTATCGAGCCCTGGAGGCGATCACCGCCGGAATCCGGCTGGTCCAGGGGACCCGTCTGCACGTCGAGGGACTCGACAACATTCCGGCGGGCGGCGGCGTACTGGCGATTAACCACACCGGATACGTGGACTTCCTGCCCGTTGGGCTCGCCTTGAAGCAGCGTGGCAGGCGCGCGCGTTTCATGGTCAAGTCCGAGCTGACCGACGTAGCGATCATGAGATTCCTGGTCGCCCAGACCGGCAGCCTTCCCGTCGACCGATCGGCCGGATCCGACGCGTACCGGGCGGCAGTCGCCGCATTGCGAAGCGGTGAACTCGTCGCCGTCTACCCGGAGGCGACCATCAGTCGCAGTTTCGAGCCCAAAGAGTTCAAGACCGGAGCCGTCCGAATGGCCGTCGAGGCCGGTGCCCCGGTGACTCCCGTCATCGTGTGGGGTGCGCAGCGCCAATTCAGCAAAGGTACCGAGCGGAACCTCGGTCGCGCGCGGATACCGATTCACACGGTGTTCGGGACGCCGCTGACGTTCGACTCGCGCGGCGACGCCGTCGAGGCCACGCATCGGTTGCGCGAGGCGATGGTCGCGCAGCTGCACCGCGTGCAAGACAAATATCCGGAAGCGCCCGCCGGCGCCGACTGGCTGCCGGCCCGGCTCGGCGGCAGCGCACCGACACCTGAGGAGGCTCTCGTCATCGAGGACGCAGAAGCACGTGAGAAGGCTGCGCGACGCGCGGCGAAACGACAGAGCGAATGAGCGGCCGACAGCTCGACCCGCCCACTCTGATCGCGTCAGACGTCGACGGCACTCTCATCGACGACCACAACCAGATCACGCCCGCGACGCGCGACGTCCTGGTACGAGCCGCCGGTGCCGGCGTCGAACTGGTCCTGTCGACGGGACGTCCGCCGCGGTGGATCCCCGAGATCGCGGATCAACTCGTCGGCACACCGGCCGCCGTCCGGTACGCGGTCTGCGCCAACGGCGCGATCATCTACGACGTGCGCGGTGACGCCGTGTTGTTCGCCGCCGAACTCGCTCCCGACGTGTTAGAGACGCTGCGTACCATATGCACCGAACTCGTCCCGGGGTGTGGTCTAGCCGCCGAGCGCGCAGGTCGGGTCGCGCACGACGCGGCGACCCCGTCGTTCGTCGCGACGGCAGGGTACGAGCACGCCTGGCTGAACCCCGACCACGTGGAGGTCGCCGACAGGCATCTCACCGAGCTGCCCGCGGTGAAGCTACTCGCCCGCAAGCCGGGTATGAGTTCGCACGAGATGGCCGCGCTGATCACCCCGCACATCGCTGACCTCGCGGAGGTCACCTTCTCCATCGACACCGGGCTCGTCGAACTGTCGGTGCCCGGAGTGCACAAGGCGTCCGGGCTGCAGTGGCTGATCGAAAACTCCGACGTCGCGGGATCATCGGTCATCGCCTTCGGCGATATGCCCAACGACGCCGAGATGCTCCGCTGGGCCACGCACGGCGTCGCGATGGGCAACGGCGATCCGGTAGCCGTCGCCGCAGCGGACGAAGTGGCCGGGACCAACGCCGACGACGGCGTCGCCCGAGTCCTCGAACGCTGGTTCTGACTCGCCTGGACCCGCTTCGCTCGCCCTGGACGGCACCCGCTCCGGACGGCATCGGACTCGACACGCGGGCCCACTCACTCGAACCTGCGTTCTATAGACGTGACTCGGTTGTGACCGCGTCGGCTTGGCGTATCCACGGTTTGTTCACTACTGTCACAGAAGTCCCACAAGCCACACGGGCCACAGGAGATGTATCTGAGGTCCCGCCCAAAGGGGTTTTGCAGTGCCGAATGTCCGACCGAGTCGCGCCAAGAAGAGAACTCTCACTTTCGCCGCACTGGGGCTGGCCCCTGCGCTGGTCGCAGGCGGCCTCCTCGTCGGTGGCACCGACATCCTCGACTCAGACGTCGGGCTCGCCGCCGATTCTCCGGTCACCCTGATCGGGCACGGACACGGCCACGGCCGAGGCCTCGGGCAGTGGGGGGCGTACGGCTACGCCAAGAAGGGGTGGTCTGCGGATCAGATCCTGCGTCACTACTACGGCAACACCACCGCGGGGAAGGTGGGCAAGCCCGACGTCACAGTCTCCCTCAGTGAGAAAAAGTCGGTCAGTGTCCATGCGGCAGCGGGAATGCGCGTAGGTGGCCAGACGGTGGCTCCCGGGCAGGCGGTCAGCCTGTCCGGGGGTAACGCCACGATCACTCGAGGGTGCGGCGGGGCCGTCGTCAAGACGGTTCGGGCCGCCCAGGTCGATCCGATCAACACGTCGCCGAACCGCCCCGCGAACGAACTCCTCACCTTCTGTGCAGGCGACGAGGCCTACCGCGGATCCATCGGGCTCGACTCGTCGGGCGTCATCAACAAACTCCACGTCGACGACTACGTGAAGGGTGTGATCCCCAAGGAGTCCATGCCGTCGTGGGCCGACAGCGGTGGCCTCGAAGCGCTGAAGGCGCAGGCGGTCGCTGCCCGGTCGTACGTCCTCGCCGGCCTGGAGCAGGGTCGCAAGATGGACAACACGCAGTCCTCGCAGATGTACCACGGCGCGCGCGGTGAGGATCCGCGCACCAGCCGTGCGGCCGACGCGACCGCCGGCCAGATCCGACTTCTCAACGGTAAGCCCGCTCTGACCGAGTTCTCGGCCTCGACCGGCGGCTATACCGCGGGCGGTGCCTTCCCGGCCGTCGTCGATGCGGGCGATTCGATCTCGCCGACGCACAATTGGAAGGCGACGGTCAGCGCCGCGAGCATCGCGTCGGCATTCGGCGTCGGCTCGCTCAAGAGCTTCGAAGTCAGTGAGGCGAACGGTCTCGGCGACGGCAGCGGACGCGCAGTCAAGGTCCGAGTGGTCGGCACCAACCGAACGGTGGAGGCGACCGGCGACCAGGCGCGCACCAAGCTGCAGCTCAAATCCGACTGGTTCTCGGTGCAGGGCCAGAAGTCGATGCCGAAGATCGTCAAACCGAAAGTAGGCCCGGAGGCGCCCGGCGGTGGGGGTCTCCTTGACCTCAGCCCGCTCGGGGAGGTTCTGAACAAGGTCGTACCGGGTCTGTCCGCGCTCGGTACGCCCGATGACATCGACTCGATGGCCGGCCAGATTCAACCGCTTATCCAGAAGTTGATCGAAGAGGGCACGAAGGCGTTCGATGCGAAGGCCACGGCCCTCGAACGTCCGGTCAACCGCGAACGCAGCGACAACAGCCAGGGGTCCACGGGCACCGTCAGCGCGCCCGAACTCATCACCGACGGCCACGGCGTGCAGGGTCTGGTCCAGGTCCTTGAGAACGGTGTCCTCTACTTCAGTCCGCTGACCGGCGCGCATGCCCTGTTCGGCGGAGCCCTCACCGACTACCTGGAGAAGGGCGGCCTGGAGAAGCTCGGCTACCCGAATCGCGACGGGCTGCGCTGAGCGGCCGCGGGCCGGCCGATCCTCGTGTGATCTGACCGACTGTGATCTGCCGCCCGCCCGGCCATGTGCTCGGCGAATACTCAGGTTCTGTCCGTTACGCTGACCTGTTGTGACGAACAACAGTGAATTCGATCTGATCGTCGTCGGTTCCGGTTTCTACGGCCTGACCGTGGCCGAACGAGCAGCGACGCAGCTCGGAGCCCGGGTGCTCGTCCTGGACCGCCGCGACCACATCGGCGGAAACGCGTACTCCGAAGCCGAACCGGAGACGGGCATCGAGATCCACAAGTACGGTGCGCACCTGTTCCACACGTCCAACGAGCGGGTGTGGGAATACGTCAACCAGTTCACCGACTTCACCGGCTACCAGCACCGAGTGTTCGCGATGCACGACGGCCAGGCCTACCAGTTCCCGATGGGACTCGGTCTGGTCTCGCAGTTCTTCGGTCGATACTTCTCGCCCGACGAGGCGCGTGCGCTGATCGCCGAGCAGGCGTCGGAGATCGAGTCGGCCGAGGCGGCGAACTTCGAAGAGAAGGCGATCAGTCTGATCGGTCGCCCCCTGTACGAGGCCTTCATCAAGCACTACACGGCCAAGCAGTGGGAGACGGACCCCAAGAACCTGCCCGCAGGCAACATCACCCGGCTGCCGGTCCGCTACACCTTCGATAACCGATACTTCAGCGACTCCCACGAAGGCCTGCCCGTCGACGGCTACACCGCCTGGCTGCAGAACATGGCTGCCGACGAGAAGATCACGGTGCGGCTGTCCACCGACTGGTTCGACGTCCGCGACGAGCTGCGGGCCGCGAATCCGGACGCACCCGTCGTGTACACCGGTCCGCTCGACCGCTACTTCGACTACTCGGCGGGCCGCCTCGGCTGGCGGACCCTCGACTTCGAGACTGAAGTTCTGCCGACCGGCGACTTTCAGGGCACGCCCGTCATGAACTACAACGACGCCGACGTCCCGTTCACCCGGATCCACGAGTTCCGGCACTTCCACCCCGAGCGCAAGGACTACCCGTCCGACAAGACGGTGATCATGCGTGAGTTCGGTCGGTTCGCCAAGGACGACGACGAGCCGTACTACCCGATCAACACTCCGGACGACCGCGACATGCTCGCCGCCTACCGCGAGCTCGCCAAGACCGAGACCGCGGACAACAAGGTGCTGTTCGGCGGACGCCTCGGCACCTACCAGTACCTCGACATGCATATGGCGATCGCCAGTGCGCTGACCATGTTCGACAACACGTTGGCTCCGCACCTGCGAGACGGTGCGCCGCTGACGTCGGGAGCGGAGTAGATGAGTAACGTCCAGGCGGGAACCACGAGCACGGCCGTCAGCCTCCTGCAACGGGTCATCTTCCCGCGGCCGGGCGAACCTCTCGACGTGCGGTCCCTCTACCTGCAGGAGGCGACGACCAACGCGGGCCGCGCCCACGCTCCGAACCGGACGAGCGTCAAGCTGGGAGCGGATTCCGAAGCGAGCTTCGCCACCTACTTCAACGCGTTCCCTGCGTCGTACTGGCGGCGCTGGAGCGTTCTGACCTCCGTTGTCCTGCGGGTGGAACTGGCGGGCAACGCTCGCGTCGACCTGTACCGATCCAAGATCGACGGCTCGCGCATCGGTATCGGCGGCGACCTCGTCGAGATCGGCGAGGACGGGACCGGCGTCATCGAACTCGAGACCGACCTGGGACCGTTCGAGGACGGCGGTTGGATCTGGTTCGACGTCACCACCGACACCGAGACTGAGATCCTGTCGGCGGGGTGGTACGCGACCCTCGAGCCCGCCGGGAGCGACCGTGCGGGAGTCACCGTCGGCATCCCGACCTTCAATCGTCCGACCGACGCCGTCGCGGCACTGGCCGCACTCACCTCCGACCCGCTCGTCGACAGGGTGATCGACGCCGTCATCATGCCTGACCAGGGAACCAAGAAGGTAGTGGACGAGCCGGGGTATACCGAGGCCGCCACTGCGCTCGGCGACCGCCTGCGGATCTTCGATCAGGGCAACCTCGGAGGGTCCGGCGGATACTCCCGCATCCTCTACGAGGCGCTCCGCCTGACCGACAGCCCGTACATCCTGTACATGGACGACGACATCATGATCGAGCCCGACTCGATCCTGCGTGCGCTCGCCATGTCACGGTTCGCGAAGAGCCCGATGCTCGTCGGTGGCCAGATGCTCAACCTGCAAGAGCGCAGCCACCTGCACTGCATGGGCGAGGTCATCGACCGCAACAAGTTCATGTGGACGGCCGCGCCGCACGTGAAGTACGACCACAACTTCGCCAAGTACCCGCTCACCGACCGCGAGAACTCGCAACATCTGCACCGGCGCATCGACGTCGAAGGCAACGGCTGGTGGATGTGCATGTACCCGCGTGAGGTCGCCGAGACGATCGGGCTGCCGCTCCCGCTGTTCATCAAATGGGACGACTGGGAGTTCGCGCTGCGTGCGGCCCGGGCGGGCTACCCGACGGCGACGGTCCCCGGGATCGCGATCTGGCACATGGCGTGGAGCGACAAGGACGACGCCATCGACTGGCAGGCGTACTTCCACCTGCGGAACCGGCTCGTCGTCGCGTCGATGTACACCGACGGCTCCATCGACAGCATCCTCAAGTCGATGGCCAAAGCGACGGCGAAGCACCTGCTCTGCCTCGAGTACTCGACGGTGGCCATCCAGAACGAGGCGATCCGCGACTTCCTGGCCGGACCCGATCACATCCGATCGATTCTGCCGACCGCGCTCGGCAAGGTCGCGGCCATCCGTAAGCAGTACTCGGACGCAGTCGTGCTGCCGTCCGCACAGGAGTTGCCGCGTACGTCCGGAGAAGCGACCGGTTTCGGCGTCGGTGTGCCCGAAGGCGCCGTCGCCAAGGCCAAGACGCTGGTGAAGGCGATCGCCAACAACGCGCGGCCCGCCGATCCGCGGCACCACGAGGTGCCTCAGGCCAACTACCCGCCGATCGAAGCGCGCTGGTTCTCCCTCGGCCGCGTCGACGGCGTCACCGTCACGACTGCCGACGGTCGGGGCGTCGTCTACCGCAAGCGCGACCGGGACACCATGATCGCCCTCGGTCGCGAGTCCGCCGAACTCGTTAAGCAGCTGCGGGAACGCTTCGACGACATGCGCACCGAATACCGTGCCGCGCACAGCGATCTGGTGAGCAAGGAGAGTTGGGCTCGTGTCTTTGGCATCGACTGACAACGGCGGATCGACCGGCGACGGTCCTGCGCACCGTGCACCGGCATCCGGTGAGGCCGCGCTGCTCGTCGCCGTGCAGGCGGCGATCGCGGATCGTCCCGGCGCGCTGTCGGCGGCCCGTGGACTCTCGCATTTCGGTGAGCACTCGCTCGGTTGGCTCGCGCTCGCCGGCGCGGGAGCCCTCGCCGCGCACCGCCGCGGCGACACCCTCGCACGCCGCCGGTACCTCGAGGCGGGCGCCGGGGCCTTCACGGCGCACGCGGCCTCGGTGGTCATCAAGCGGGTCGTCCGTCGCCGGCGGCCGAGCCACCCGGACATCCGGGTCGGCGTCGGAACGCCGAGCAGACTGAGCTTCCCCTCGAGCCACGCGACGTCGACGACCGCGGGGGCGATTCTGCTGGGTCGGGCCGCCGGTCTTCCGGTCGCCGCGCTGCCCGCGGTGCTCGTGCCGCCTATGCTCGTTTCACGTTTGGTGCTCGGAGTCCATTACCCTTCCGATGTGGCTGCGGGAGCGATCGTCGGGGCGCTCACGGCCGGAGCGGTCATCGTCGCCGACGCGAAGAACGAGGAGCAGTAGATGAGCGAGGAGCCGAACGACACCGGCGTAGCAGGTCCGCCGAAGAGTCTTCCGGCAGGACTGATCAAGGCGATGCGTCCGCGTCAATGGGTCAAGAACGTCCTGGTGCTGGCGGCGCCGATGGCGGCAGGCAGCGACACGTTGACCGACGGCGCGGCCATGGGTCGGGTAGGCATCGCATTCGTCGCCTTCTGCCTCGTCGCGTCATCGATCTACCTGATCAACGACGCGCTCGACGTCGAAGCCGACCGTGCGCACCCGACCAAGCGCTTCCGTCCGATCGCCGCAGGCGTCGTGCCTCGCAACTTCGCGTTCGTGCTCGCCGTGGTTCTCGCGGTGCTCGCTGTCGGCATCGCTGCTATCGCCAACTGGCAGACGGCTGTCACCATCGCCGTCTACCTGGCGATCCAGCTCGGTTACTGCTTCGGCCTCAAACACCAGGCCGTCATCGACGTCTGCATCGTCTCGTCGGGCTTCCTGCTGCGCGCGATCGCCGGTGGCGTCGCCGCCCAGCTGCCCGACGGCCTGTCGCAGTGGTTCCTCCTCGTGATGGCTTTCGGCTCGCTGTTCATGGCTGCCGGCAAGCGCTACGCCGAGCTTCAGCTCGCCGAGCGCACCGGAGCCAAGATCCGCAAGTCGCTGCAGTACTACACGACCACGTACCTGCGGTTCGTCTGGACGCTGTCGGCGACCGCCGTCGTCCTCTGTTATGGGCTGTGGGCGTTCGACGCCAGCCATGAGGAGAACGTCTTCTACGCGATCTCGATGGTCCCGTTCACGATCGCGATCCTGCGGTATGCGGTAGACGTCGACGGTGGCCAGGCCGGTGAGCCCGAAGAGGTCGCGCTCGGCGACCGCGTCCTGCAGGCGCTCGCTATCGCGTGGGTGATTCTCGTGGGTGTGGCCGTCTATGTCCCGGTCTGATGCGCAGGAGTCGACGCCGCGTAAGCGGCTGATCGTCCCGGTCGCGAGTTTCTCCGTCGGGGCGATCGCGGTGACCGTCCTATTCGCGATCGGCGCCTGGCAGCGCCGGTGGATCGCCGACGACGGGCTTATCGTCCTGCGCACCGTCCGTAACCTGCTGGCGGGCAACGGACCGGTCTTCAACGCCGGTGAACGCGTCGAGGTCAACACGTCGACGGCATGGACGTACATCGTGTGGTTCTTCTCGTGGGTCACCGGAGCCGAACACACCGAGTACGTCGCGCTGTGGGTTGCCCTGATCCTGTCCGTGTCGGCGCTTCCGCTCGCCATGTACGGCACCGCGCGCCTGTACGGCACCACGGTGACGTCCGCGGGCTTCGGACTGCTGCTGCCGCTCGGCGCGGTCGTCTACATCGCGGTCCCGCCCGCCCGTGACTTCGCGACGTCGGGCCTCGAGAACGGGCTGACGATCTTCTGGGTCGCGGCCCTGTGGTGTCAGTTGATCGCGTGGTCGCACCGTCGCGGCACCGCGCCGACGACATGGTCGCGCACCGCGTTCCTCCTGCTGTCGTTCACAGCCGGACTCGCGCCCCTGATACGTCCAGAGGGCGCAGTGCTCGGTGTCCTCGTTCTGCTGGTGCTGTTCTGTTCGCCGATCGGCGCCACGATGCGGATCGCGATGGTCGTCGTCGCGGGTGTCCTCCCCGTCGGCTACCAGATATTTCGCATGGGCTATTACGCCGTGCTGGTACCGAACCCGGCCATCGCCAAGGACGCGAGCGGATCCAAGTGGTCGCAGGGGCTGGAGTACCTCGGCAACCTCTTCGCGCCGTACGCGCTGCTGATTCCGGTGATCATCGCGGTGGTCGTCGGCGTGATCCTGGCCGTCGTCGCCAGTGTTCGCCGGCCGCGAGCCGACGACGAAGTGCTCGCACCCGTTGCGTGCGACGAGGATCTCGCCGACGTGCTCGATGACCACGCGGCCCCGTCGTCGTTCGAGCGGTTCAGGCAACGAACCGGTTCGTTCTCCTCCGGGCTGCAACATCCGCGCGTGGTGGTAGCGACCATCCTGCTCGCGGGACTGATCCTCGCGGTGTACTGGGTGCGTCAGGGCGGCGACTTCATGCACGGTCGCGTCCTTCTCACTCCGTTGTTCATCCTGCTGCTTCCGGTCATGGTGGTTCCCGTCGTCGTCCCGGCGACGCTGCGTACTCGGGACGCGCGCGTGCGACTCGGGGCCGCTGTGGCTGTGCTCGTCGGCGTGGGCGCCACTGTGTGGTGGGCCGTCGCGGTGCACGCGAACGCGCTCCCCAACGCGGGTACGACGATCGGCCGCAACGGCATCGTCGACGAGCGGACCTTCTACATCACGAACATGGCGAATGAGAACCCGGTGACCGCCGAGGACTATCTCGAGTATCCGCGAATGCAAGCGATGGTCGACAAGATCCGCGAGGTGCGTAAGACGGGCGGAGTCATCCTGCCGTCGCAGAACTACGACGAGTGGTACGTTGCCGCGCTGCCGGACAAGATGCCTCCCGGAGTGAAGCGAGAGACCACCGTCTACTTCCTCAATCTCGGCATGACGAGCATGAACGCGCCGTTGGACGTCCGGGTCCTCGACCAGATGGGATTGGCGTACCCGCTGGCCGCGCACACGGCCCGCCTGGAAGACGGCCGCATCGGTCACGACAAAGATCTGTCGAGTGCCTGGGTCGTCGCCGAATCCGGCGGTGTGACGAGCAGGCCCGGCCTGCCCGCGTACATGTCGAGCGACCAGGTGAAGCTCGCACAGGTCGCGCTGACCTGTCCGGACACCCAGGAGCGGTTCAAGTCGTACCAAGGGGCGTGGAGTCTCGCCCGGTTCAAGGCCAATCTGTCCGACGCCGTCCACCTCAACGGATATCGGATCGCGCGCCAGCCCGAGTACGAGATCGCGCGGTGCGGCCTGCAGGAGCCCGCGAACCTCGACGAGAAGCATCCCTGATGTGACGTAGCCCTATGTGAAGTAACACAGCGCAGGCTGTGAACTATATGAGTGACAGATGTGACACGGGCTTGCCGTTGTTTATCTCAAAACGGTAACGTCCATTCGCGGTTGATCGATAGAAGTGACAGAGTTCGACCCCGTTCGGGGCGAGCGCGAGCCGAACGGCCGAACCGGGACCGACACGCGTGATAAGGGTCACAGCGTTTGGGTTGGGGTGTCGCTCTAGATAAGCTTCGTCCATCCGAATCGGATGTGGCGTGTGTGAATCGCGAGAGGCGCCGGCCGCCAGACGGCCCGTGGGCGGAAGAGTGCCCATGGGTCGTGAACAACGTTAGGGAGATTTCAGTCAATGCGTGAAGCGAAGAGCACGCGGCGCCTCGGGCGCAAGCTGACGGCGGTAGTCCTCGCGGTCGTCACCGCCATGGGGTTGATGTCCACGTCGATCGGCTCGGGCAAGGCCGATGCGGCGCCGGGCTTCCAGGAGTTCTGGATCGATGCCTGCGGCATGCCGACGAACGGTGCGTTCGGCAACAAGTCGATGGCCCCGGGCAAGGTCAAGGTCCGCGCCTGGAAGAAGCCGGGCAACGCGCGCACGGTCATCCTGCTCGACGGCATGCGTGCGCGGTACGACCGCAGCGGCTGGGAGATCGAGAGCAACGTTCAGAACCTGGTGAACCACGGTGTGAACGTTGTGGAGCCGATCGGTGGCCCGAACAGCTTCTATACCAACTGGGACGCTCCCTCGAACTTCAACGGTCAGAAGAAGCGCTACATGTGGACGTGTGTCATCGACAACCGTCTCGTGCCCGCTCTCCGCAACAAGCGCTTCGGGAGCAAGGGCGGCAAGTACGCCATCATGGGTCTGTCCATGGGCGGTAGCGCCGCACTCGTCCACGCAGCGAAGCGCAAGGACCTCTACTACGCTGCAGGCTCGCTGTCGGGCTACAACTTCCTGACTGCGCCAGGCATGCGCACCATGCTCCGTGCCGCGATGCTCGACGTCGCCCCCGCCCCGTGGAACATCGACTCGATGTGGGGGCCGCCGTGGAGCCCGCGCTGGGCCGCCAACGACCCGGCACGCATCATCAACCAGCTGCACGGCCTGAAGTTGTACGTCGGTGCGGGCAACGGCCTGTTCGGTCGTTACAACTACCCGAAGAACGTCATCGACGACTTCCTCAAGGGCACGCCGCTCGAGTTGCTGGCGTTCGCCTCGACGAAGGCCTTCGAGGTCAGTGCGACGGTTCAGGGCCTGCGTCCGATGACGTACTACGCCAACGGCACCCACGCCTGGGGCTACTGGCAGGACATGGTCTGGAACGCGCTGCACCGCGGCTTCTTCCGCTGACTCGAGTCTGACTCGCTTCTAAAACGAGGCGCCTCCCGCATGGGAGGCGCCTCGTTTTCTTCGTCGTGTCGTCGGTGCACGTGTCACGGCAGCGTGACCGGATTCAGCAAAACCCCAGGTCGCCGAGAACCGCATGAAACATTAGTCACACAATTCACACGAGTAACAGCGTGGCGCGCACAAAACCCTCTACCTTCAGTGTAGAAATTTCTCAGACGCGCGCGCAGAAGTGCGTGCAGAGACTGACCCGGGGCACCTCGAGGAGCACGAAGTGAAGATCTGGAAGACGGCGGCGATGCCGCGCAAGGTCGTGGCGGCCGTAGCCGTCGCTGCGAGCGCGACGCTCGTGGTCGGCAGTGGCAGCGTCGCCCACGCCGACCCGAAGCCCGCGCCGACCACGCAGGTGGCGCCGAAGACGTCGAAGAAGGCGCCGAAGACGAAGAACCAGCGTCCTGCGCCGAAGAAGGACGCCGGGCGCAAGCCGGCGCCGAAGCCCGCGCCTGCGACGGTCACGAAGGTCAACTGGTATTCCGCGCACCGCGCCGCGGTGTGGGTGCACTCGCCCGCGATGAACACCGACGTCCAGGTGCAGCTGCTGCTGGCCCGCGACTGGTTCGCCAAGCCGAAGGAGAAGTTCCCCCAGCTGACCATGCTCGACGGTCTGCGGGCGCAGGACGATCAGAACGGCTGGATCCTCAACACGAACGTCGAGCAGTTCTACGCGGACAAGAACGTGAACGTGGTCCTCCCGGTCGGCGGCGAGTCGAGCTTCTACACAGACTGGAAGGAACCCGACCGCGGCAAGAACTACAAGTGGGAGACCTTCCTGACCAAGGAACTGCCGCCGATCCTGGAGAACGACTGGCGCTCCACGGACGTGCGCGCCGTCGAAGGGCTCTCGATGGGCGGTTCCGCCGCGATGATGCTCGCTGCGCGCAACCCCGGCTTCTACAAGTTCGCCGGCTCGTTCTCGGGCATCCTGCAGATGACGTCGTACGGTATGCCGGAGGCGATCCAGTTCGCGCTGCGCGACGGCGGCGGCTACGACTCGTCGAAGATGTTCGGCCCGCCGAGCGATCCGGCGTGGAAGGAGCACGACCCGTACCTGCTCGCTAACAAGCTCAAGGGCACGAGCCTCTACATCTCGTCCGGCAACGGCATCGTCGGCCCGCACGACAAGCCATCGGACATTCCGATGCTCGCCACCAACTACTCGGGGGTCGGACTGGAAGTCCTCTCGCGTGTCACGAGCCAGCAGTTCGCCTCCAAGCTGAACCGTCTCGGGATCCACGGCCAGGCCGTTTACCGCCCTTCCGGCACGCACACGTGGCCCTACTGGCAGTTCGAGATGGTCCAGGCGTGGCCGCAGGTGGCCGGGGCGCTCGGTCTGTCCGGCGACAAGGTGGCGTGCACTGTCGGCGACGCGTTCAAGAAGGCTCCGCAGATCCGCGGCCTCGGCGGCTGCCTCACTCCCGAGTACTCGGTGCCGGGCGGACGGGCGCAGGACTTCCGCAACGGACGAATCTTCACCGGGCCGAAGGGGTCCAAGGTGGTCGGCGGCGCGATCGGCGGCGTCTACGTGCCCGCGATGGAACGCCTCGGGCTCCCGACGTCCGACGAAGAGACCGGTCGTAACGGCGTCAAGTTCAACACATTCGAGCGAGGCAAGATCGTGTGGACTCCGCAGAACGGTGCCCGCATCGAGTGAGCGCGATTCAGTGATATGGCCCACCACCTGCCTGAACGCTCCCTGAGTATTGTCCGTGGCTTCGGCGTGGGGATCGGTTCGCGGGCCCGTTTCGCCAGATCGTGCCGGTAAGCTCGCAAGCATGAGTGTGAAGTTCTTCCGCCTCGCGGCGATCACCGGTGCAGCGTTGGTCGCCGTCGGCGCGCTCGCGGCGTGCAATGACTCGACGACCACCAGCGCGCCGATCGGTACCGACGCCGTCACGACGACGTCGGTCGACGCTTCCGACTCGTCGCTGGCGTCGAAGTCGGTGGCCGACTCGGAGGACTCCAAGGAGGCCGAGGAGGGGGCGGCGCGTGCCAGTTCGTCGGCACCGGAGACCGAGCCGAATACCTCGACCAAGGTGCCGAAGAACTTTCCGGGCGTCACCACGCCGAGCGGATCCAAGCTGACTGATTCGGAGAAGGCGTACCTCGCCGACCTCAAGCGCCAGAAGGTCGAGTTCATGGGCGACACGGACAATAACGTCGCCCTCACCATGGGGCAGTACGTGTGCTCTCAGCGTGAGCAGAAGACCGACTCGACGATGATCAAGGCTTTCGTGACGGCCGCGATCGGTCCGATGACCGACAACGAGGCTCAGGCGAAAGACCGCGCCGACAAAGTGATCCGCGCCGCGGATCGAAACCTCTGCTGAGCGGGTGAGCAAGCGTAAGGCCGGGCGGAAGAGCGGGTCGCCGCTCCGGCGACTCGGCAAGGCAGCGCTGATCGTCGCGGCCCTCGCGATCGCGGCCATAGTGCTCGTCGTGGTCCTGCTCGTTGTGCTGCTCAAACCGCCGCCACCCGAACCTGGCGGACCATCCACGCCGCCGAAGTCGAGTGCGCCGGAGCGGCCTGACACCCAGCCAGCCGACTGCTCGGACGTGCTCGCACTCGTCGTGCCCGGCACCTGGGAGTCCAAAGCGGGTGATGACCCGTACGATCCGACCGCCAACAAGCGCTCGCTGATGCTGAAGGTCAGCTCGCAGCTTCAGGAGGAGTTCCCCAAGGGCACCGCTGATGTCTACACGGTTCCGTACATGGCCAAGTTCCGGAACCCGGCGAATGTCGGCGATCGACAGGCCACGTACAACGCCTCGCGTGCCCAGGGGATGCGACGTGCCGAAGAGAAGATCACCAAGACGTCCGAGCACTGCCCGTTGACCAAGTACGTGCTGATGGGCTTCTCGCAGGGCGCCGTCATCGTCGGTGACATCGCATCCGACATCGGCAACGGCCGCGGGCCGTTGTCCGAGCAGGACCAGGACCTGGTCCTCGGCGTGGGCATGATCGCCGATGGCCGTCGTCAGTCCGGACAACAGCACGACGTCGGTCCGAGCCCGAAGGGTGTCGGCGCGGAGGTCTCGCTCGGCGGAATCGGGTCGCTGATCCCCGGAACCACGATGACCGGTGCCCGATCGGGCGGATTCGGGTCGCTGCAGGATCGCACCTATTCGATCTGTGCGAAGGGCGATCTGATCTGTGAGGCCCCGACGGTCACCGCGCCGTTGAAGGCGATCGGTCAGTTCGCGAACGCCGCCAACAATCCGGTCCACGCGATGTACGCGACGACCCGCTACTGGGACCTCGACGGCGACACCGCAACGCAGTGGATGACCGCGTGGGCCTCACGTCTGATCCGCGACCAGAACTGACGCACGGGTAACATCTCCGCTGTTCACGCGGTGTAGTTGGGAAGACGCGGCGTACCTGCGGTAATCTGCTCGGGTTGAGGCCCCGGCCGACCGGCGGGGCACCCCTGAAACGAGGAGACGCTGCGTGAGCACACCCGACTCAGCGACGCACGACGCGGCCGGGCTGCGCAAGTTTCGGTTCGGTGCCGGCGGCGAAGGGAACAAAGACGAGGGCGGCGCCCGTAAGTTCGTCAAACTCGCCCAGACCGCCGAAGAGTACGGGTACGACACGTTTGCCATCCCGGACCACCTCGGTAACCAGGTCGGCCCGCTCGCAGCACTGGGAGCGCTGTCCCAGGCGACCAGCACCATCCGCCTCGCGACGTCGGTCCTCGCCAACGGCTTCCGTCATCCCGCCGTCCTCGCGAAGGAGGCCACCACCATCGACGTCCTGTCGAAGGGGCGGCTGGAGCTCGGTATCGGCTCCGGTTGGATGAAGGAGGAGTTCGACAAGGCCGGCATCGAGTTCGGTACGCCGGGCGAACGGATCCGGCGGCTCGACGAGGCATTGACGATCCTGGACCGACTGATGCGCGGCGAGAGGGTCGACTTCGACGGCGAGTTCTACACGATCAACAACCTGGAGGGCACCCCTCGGCCGCGCCAGGGGCCGCGGCCGCCGATCGCAGTCGGTGGCGGCGGCCCGAAGATGCTGGCCTTGGCGGCCAAGCACGCCGATATCATCTCCGTTGCGACCGGAACCACTAAAGAAGGCCTGCTCCGGCTGTCGGATATGACGATCGAGAAGACCGTCGAGCGAGTGGACAGGATCCGGCAGGCCGCGGGGGAGCGGTTCGACGAGATCGAACTCAACTGGACTATCGCGACCATTGTCGTCACCGACGACCGGGTCGCGACCGCGGAGATGGCGCTCAAGGCTCTCGAACAGGGGTACCCGCCGAACATCGCCCGCGACGTCGAGTTGAGCGTTGACGACATCCTGGCGTCGCCGTATCTCGCGTTCGGCACGTTTGAGGAGATCGCGGAACAGATCCGCGAGGTCCGTCGTCGGACCACGATGAGTTACGTCGGGATCTTCCCGACTCAGATGGATGCGTTTGCACCCGTCATCCCGCTTCTGCGGGGAGAGTAGGATCAACGAAGTTTTGCGTGTGAACGGGGACTGGCGCGGATGGAACCGCGACGTCGAGCACGTGACGAAGACACCGAACACCGCGGTCGCGAGCCGCGGACAGGAGTAATGGATGCTGAACACCGAGCTTGAGCAGTTCCTCGACGCCACCGGCAATCTCCGTTTCGAAGACGATGCGACCCTCGTCGACTATGTCGAGCGCAACGTCCGCGAGAACGGTGACACGCTCGCCTACCGGTACCTCGACTTCAGTCGCGAACGAGATGGTGAAGCGATCGACCTCACGTGGGCGCAGTTCGGCAAGCGGCTGCGAGCCGTCGCCGCCCGTCTCCAGCAGGTGACCAAGCCGGGCGATCGTGTCGCGATCCTCGCGCCGCAGTCCCTGGAGTACGTGATCGGGTTCTTCGCTTCGCTGTATGCCAGCACCGTGGCAGTTCCGCTGTTCAGCCCGGACGAGCCCGGACACACCGACCGTCTCGTCGGTGTCCTCGCCGACTGCACGCCCGCCGCGATTCTCACGTCGACGAAGTCGGCGGAAGCAGTCCGCGACTTCTTCTCCGATCGCCCGGCCAAGGAACGTCCGCGCGTCATCGCCGTCGACGCGGTCCCCGATTCGGTCGGATCGGCGTGGACCCCGCCGGAGGCCAGCCGCAACAACTTGGAGTCGGTGGCGTACCTGCAGTACACGTCGGGGTCGACGCGGGTGCCCGCGGGCGTCGAGATCACCTACCAGGCGGTGGCGGCCAACGTTCTGCAGATCTACGACTGCATCGAGATCGACCGCAACGCGCGCGGTGTCACCTGGCTGCCGATGTTCCACGACATGGGGCTACTCACGGTGATCCTGCCCGCGCTCGGTGGCCGATACATCACGATCATGAGCCCGATGGCGTTCGTCCGTCGTCCCGGACGATGGATCAAAGAGCTGGCGGCCGACGCCGACAATTCGCCGACCTTCGCCGCTGCACCGAACTTCGCATACGAGCACGCCGCGGCGCGTGGACTGCCGAAGGACGGCGAGGAGCTCGACCTGTCGAACGTCATCGGCCTGATCAACGGGTCCGAGCCGGTCACCGTCAGTTCGATGCGCAAGTTCAACGAGGCGTTCGCGCCGTACGGACTGTCGGAGAAAGCGATCAAGCCGTGCTACGGCATGGCCGAGGCGACCCTGTTCGTGTCGGCGACGCAGCGGGACAACAAGGCGAAGATCAGCTACGTCGACCGCGACAGACTAAACGCGGGCGAGTTCGTCGAGGTCGACGAGAACGCCGAGAACGTCGTCGCACAGGTGTCCTGCGGTCAAGTCGCGCTGAGCGAGTGGGCCGTCATCGTCGACCATGACACCGCGACCGAGCTGCCCGACGGTCGCGTCGGGGAGATCTGGCTGCACGGCATCAACATGGGCGTCGGCTACTGGAACAAGGACGAGGAGTCCCGCGAGACGTTCCAGAACGTGTTGAGCAACCCGCTGCCCGAAGGCAGTCACGCCGAGGGCACTGCCGAGGGCAGCACCTGGATGCGCACCGGCGACTACGGCGTCTACTACGACGGCGAGCTCTACATCACCGGCCGTGTCAAGGACCTGGTGATTGTGGACGGCCGCAATCACTACCCGCAGGATCTCGAGGGCAGCGCCGAAGACGCAAGCATCGCGATCCGCCCGGGCTTCGTCGCAGCGTTCGCCGTCCCGGCCAACCAGCTTCCCGACGAGGTCTTCGAAGGGGACTTCAGCGGATTGACCCGCGACCCCGACGATGCGTCCGAGCAGCTCGTCATCGTCGCCGAACGCCCCGGACGTAAAGCCGACCCGCAGGAGGTGGCCGACGCGGTTCGCGCGACGATTGCGGGCCGGCACGGGGTCATGGCCCGCGACGTGCTGTTGGTGCCCAACGGATCCATTCCACGCACCTCGAGCGGCAAGATCGCTCGCCGTGCCACGAAGGCCGCCTACATCGACGGAACGCTGCGCGGCGGCTACCGGCAGACGGCGTTCCCGGATACGAGCGACTAGAGCAGGACGGGGCCCGGTGTGTCGCGAACGCGACGATGCACCGGGCTTGTCTGTTACCACGGGTCGGGGGCCGAGCAGTAGGGTGAACAACGATGTCTGAGAACACTCCCACCGGTGCGTCCGGTGCCCCCGAGAACGCAGGCGAGACCGCCGGCGGCCTGACCGTCGACGAGCTGAGGGACTGGCTGCGTCAATGGGTCGCCAACGCCGTCGGACAGGCCGTCGACACGATCCCCGTCGAACGTCCGATGGAGGAGCTGGGACTGTCCTCACGGGATGCCGTCGCGCTCGCCGCTGACGTCGAGGACAAGACCGGCGTCATCCTCAACGCGACGGCCGTCTACAACCATCCGACCATCGCCTCGCTGGCCACCCGCATCATCGAAGGCGATCCCGACGCCGACGTCGATGCGGACGCGGACCGATTCTGGGAGCGCGATCGCGATGACGCCGACGACATCGCGATCGTCGGCCTCGCGACCCGCTTCCCGAAGGCCGGGGACACGCCGGAGTCGACGTGGCGGGCCCTGATCGGCAACGTCGACGGCATCTCCGATCTGCCCGAGGACCGGTGGGCCGAGTTCAAAGCCGACCCGCGCCTGGCCGAAGCCATCGAGAACGGCAACGTTCAGGGCGGCTACCTCGACGATGTGGCCGGCTTCGACGCCGACTTCTTCCAGATGTCTCCGCGCGAAGTGGAGAACGTCGACCCGCAGCAGCGACTCGCGTTGGAACTGACGTGGGAGGCGCTCGAGCACGCCCACATCCCCGCGAGCGATCTGCGCGGCGGACAGGTCGGTGTCTTCATGGGCACCTCGACCAACGACTACCAGCTTCTCGCGACCCTCGGCCTCAACGAGGGTGCCAGTGAGACGGCGGCGTACGCGCTGACCGGTACCGCGACATCGATCATCGCGAACCGCGTGTCCTACTTCTTCGACTTCCACGGCCCGTCGCTGGCGATCGATACGGCGTGCTCGTCGTCGCTGGTCGCCGTCCACGAAGGGGTTCGCAGCCTGCGCAGCGGCGACTCCGACGTCGTGATCGCCGGCGGCGTCAATATGTTGATCACGCCGGCCGCGACACTCGGCTTCGACCAGATCGGTGCGATGGCGCCGAACGGTCGCATCAAGGCGTTCTCCTCGGACGCCGATGGCATGATCCGCTCGGAGGGCGGCGGCGTGTTCGTCCTCAAGCGACTCGCCGATGCGCGTGTAGACGGCGACCGGGTGCTCGCCGTCGTCGCGGGTAGCGCGGTGAACTCGGATGGCCGGTCGAACGGCATCTTCGCGCCCAACCCGGAAGCCCAGGTCCAGGTCTTGCGGTCGGCGTACAAGGATGCGGCGATCGACCCGCGCACGGTCGACTACGTCGAGGCGCACGGCACCGGCACCGTCCTCGGCGATCCCATCGAGGCCGATGCTCTCGGGCGAGTCGCCGGACGTGGGCGGCTGCCCGGTTACCCGATGCTGCTCGGTTCGGCGAAGACCAACTTCGGCCACATGGAGGCCGCCGCGGGTGCGGGCGCGCTTGCGAAGGTCGTCCTCTCCTTGCAGAACGACGAGTTGCCCGCATCCCTCAACTACGTCGGTCCCAACCCGTACATCCAGTTCGACGCCACCAATCTCAAGGTCGTCACCGAGAACTCCCCGTGGCCGCGGTACTCGGGTCACGCGATCGCGGGTGTCTCGGGTTTCGGGTTCGGCGGCACCAACGCGCACCTGGTAATCCGCGAGGTGCTTCCGGCCGATCTCGCCTCGACCGTCGACGTCCCCGCCGAGGTCGCGTCCGCGCCCGCCCCGGACGTCGACGACGATGACGACGACGACTTCTTGACCGAGGCCGAGCGGGCAGTGCTGGCCGCGCAGGCTAAGCGCGCACCCGAGCCGGTCGCAGTCGCCGAGGCCGACCCGGCCGACGGTTTCGCGCCCGCGGCCGTCGAAGGGGCGGTGGTTCCGCTCGTGATCTCCGGCTTCCTGGCCTCGCGCAGGCGTAAGAGTGCCGCCGACCTGTTGGCGTGGCTCGAGTCCGACGAGGGCGCAGCGACCCCGCTCGTCGACATCGGCCGCACGCTGGCGCACCGGAACCACGGTCGTACGCGTTCGGTCGTCATGGCACGCACCCACGAGGACGCGGTGAAGGGCGTGCGCGCCGTCGCCGAGGGTAAGGCCCTGCCGTTCGTCTACACCTGCGATGCCCCCGACGCCGCGTCGGCCGTCTGGCTGCTGTCCGGCTTCGGTTCGCAGCACCGCAAGATGGCCAAGCAGCTGTACACCGAGAACCCGGTGTTCGCGAAGTACGCAGACCGCGTCGACGCGATCATCGAGCGCGAGCTCGGCTACTCGATGATCGAGATCTTCCTCGACGACGAGCAGACGTACGCGATCGAGACCTCGCAGATCGGCATCTACCTGATCCAGGTGGCGCTGGCCGACACGATGGCGCACCACGGTGCTACGCCGGGCGTCCTCGTCCCGCACTCGATGGGTGAGGCGTCGGCCGCCTACATCTCCGGCGGACTCTCGCTCGAGGACGCGACTCGCGTGATCTGCCAACGCTCGCGGCTGATGGGCGAGGGCGAATCGATGCTCGTCGGCGACGACATCCGGCTGATGGCGCTCGTCGAGTACAGCGCCGACGACATCAACGACGTCCTCGTCGACTTCCCGGATCTGGAGATCTGTGTTTACGCGGCGCCGACGCACACGGTGATCGGCGGCCCCGAGCCGCAGGTTGACGCGATTGTCGAGCGTGCAGAGGCCGAGGGCAAGCTCGGTCGCAAGCTGCAGACCAAGGGCGCGAGCCACACGTCGCAGATGGATCCGCTACTCGGAGAGCTCTCGTACGAGATCACCGGCATCGAGCCGCAGCGGTTGAACGTCGGCCTCTACAGCTCGGTCGACCGAGAAGCGTTCTACCGGTCGGGCCACGAGCCGATCCACACGATCGACTACTTCTTGAAGGGACTGCGCCACAGCGTCTGGTTCGCGCAGGCTATCGCGAAGTCGGTGGAGGCGGGCCATCGCACCTTCGTCGAGCTGTCGCCGAACCCGGCCGTGCTCATTTCGGTCGCCGCGACCACCTTCGGCGCGGGCGTGCACGACGCGGAGCTCGTCGAGACGCTCCGCCGCAAGGAGGACGAGAGCTACGGCCTGGTCAATGCGCTGATGAAGCTGTACGTCCACGGACATCCGGTGGACGTCGCGTCGTTGTTCGGCTCCGGTCAGGACGCGGCGTTCGCCGACATCCCGCGTACGCGCTTCGACCGCAAGCCCTACTGGTTGTCGGCGACCGTCGCGAGTGGTTCGGGTAGCGGGGTCGTCCCCGGTGCGCATGTCGGTCTTCCCGACGGTCGTCACGTGTGGGAGGTCAACGCCGCGGCCGTCACCGATCTGCGGGAATTGGTGCTGTCCGCGGCCAAGCAGATCCTTGGACCGGATGCCGAGATCGCCGCGACCGAGTCGGTCCGCGCGGTCCCGTCGCAGGGCACGGTCACCACGACGTTCACCAAGCATCCCGGCGGCGGCGCGATCGCCGTCTACGCTGATGCGGCCGGTGCTCATGCGCTGTTGTACGAGGCTGCGGTCACCCGATCGCGGGCGGCGTCGACCAGCGACGCTCCCGCGGCGGCGGACATAGCAGGTCAAGCACAGACGAGTCTCGACGAGTCGGCGGCCGGCACCGTGATCGTCGAGGACGAGATCGTCGAGGACATCGGCGGCAAGTGGAGCCCGGAGTCGGGACAGAGTGTCGGCGACCGCCTGGCGATCATCGTCGGCGAGTCGATGGGGTACGACCCGGAGGATCTGCCACGGGAGATCCCACTCATCGAGTTGGGCCTGGACTCGCTCATGGCGGTCCGTATCAAGAACCGCGTCGAGTACGAGTTCGACATTCCGCAACTCCAGTTGCAGGCGATGCGCCAGGCGAACCTCGGCGACGTCGAGAAGTTCGTGCAGTTCGCGGTGACCCACCGCGATCAGCTCGACGTGCTCAACGAGCAGATGACGACCGGCGGCGAGCTCGACACCGCAGCCCTCAACGACTACATCGACGAGCAGATCCAGAAGGAGTCGGAGCCGAAGGCGCAGACTGCGCCTCCTGCTGACCGCGTAAGCGGTGAGGAGCCTGCGACGGAGAGCATGACGAGATCACCGGACGATGCGCCGGAATCGGGCACCGTGGAGAAGGCCCCCACCGAGCCGACGGACCTCTCGTCGCAGGCGGCGGTCGCCGAGGCCGCCGGATCGGACGTGCCCCCGCGCGACGCTGCGGAACGTCTCACGTTCGGCGCGTACGCGGTCGTGACCGGGAAGTCCGCGGGCGGCATCTTCAACAAGCTCCCCGTGCTCGACGAGGACACGGCGCAGAAGCTGACCGATCGCCTCAACGAGCGGACCGGCGGCGAGGTCGACGTCGAGGACGTTCTCGACTCGGAGACCATCGAAGAGTTGTCGGACTACGTGCGCCAGCAGATGGACGACGCAGGCGACGTCGACGGTTTCGTCCGCTACCTGCAGGTCCCGACCAAGGACGGGAAACCGCAGCACGTCTTCGACACCACGGCAGGCGACCGTGCTCCGATGCTGCTGTTCCATCCGGCGGGCGGCAACACGACTGCCTACGAGGCGTTGGTCAAGCGGCTTCCCGACGACCTGCCGGTGATCGGTTTCGACCGTGTCGAGGGGTCGATCGAGGAGCGCGTCGAGCAGTACCTGCCGAAGCTGCGCGAGATCGCGCCGCACGGTCCGTACGTGCTGGTCGGCTGGTCGCTCGGTGGCGCCCTCGCCTACGGTGCCGCGCAGACGTTGTCGGCGGCCGGCGAGGAGATCGCGTTCGTCGGCCTCATCGACGTCGTGCGCCCGAGCAAGGACGTGCCGGACACCCCGGAGAACAAACGTGCCCGGCTTGAGCGCTGGAAGAACTTCGCGGTCAAGACATACGGGCTGGACGAGAACATCCCGGTGCCGATGGATCGGCTCGTCGACGCCGACGACGACGAGCAATTCGCGATCATTATGGAGATGATGGCGATGTCAGACGCGAAGATCCCCGGCGGCATCATCGAGCACCAGCGAACCTCGTTCATCGATAACCGGGTGCTGAGCAACATCAAGCCGACACATTACGACGGCAAGGTGGTCCTGTACCGCGCGGACAAGATGCACGACGGCGCGATCGAGTTGGAGCCGCAGTGGGCGGAGATCGACGAGGACGGCCGATGGGGCGAGGTTGTCGACGACTTGGAGATCCTGCACATCGGCGGCGATCACCTGGGCATCGTCGACGAGCCGCACATCGCGAAGGTTGCGACCGACCTGTGCAAGCGTATGGAAGAACTGGAGGCGCCGTGACCGACGACGTGACCGCAGGCACCACGACTGCCGGGAAGCTCGCTGAGCTTCGAGAGAAACTGGCGATCGCTGACGAGCCGGGCGGCGAGAAGGCTGTCGCCAAACGCGCTAAGAAAGGCATTCTCTCGCCGCGCAAACGCCTCGAGCTTCTGTTCGACGAGGGCACGTTCGTCGAGGTCGGTGCGCTCGTCAAGGCCGCCGGTGCGGACGACAGCGGGTTCGGTGACGGCGTGGTCACCGGACACGGTCTGGTCCACGGCCGGCCGGTCGCCGCGTTCAGCCATGACCAGACGGTGATGGGCGGCAGCGTCGGTGAGATGTTCGGACGCAAGGTGTCGGCGTTGATGGAGTGGGCAGGCAAGCTCGGCTGCCCGATGGTCGGCATCAACGACTCGGCGGGCGCTCGCATCCAGGACGCGGTCACGTCGCTGGCCTGGTACGCGGAGATGGGTCGACGCAACGACCTGCTGTCGGGTCTGGCCCCGCAGGTGTCGGTGATCCTCGGTAAGTGTGCCGGCGGAGCCGTCTACACGCCCGCGAACACCGACGTCCTCGTCGCAGTTGAGGACAAGAGCTACATGTTCGTCACCGGGCCGGACATCTTGAAGGCGGTCAACGGTGAGGAGATCTCGGCCGAGGATCTGGGCAGCGCCCACAATCAGGCGCGGTGGGGCAACATCCACCATGTCGCGGAGGACGAGAAGGCCGCGTTCGACTGGGTCCGCGAATACCTGCAGTACATGCCGTCCAGCGCGTACGAAGAGCCGCCGGTCATCAACCCGGGCCTGGAGCCGGAGGTCACCGAGTCGGATCTGAGCTTGAACGAGTTCATGCCGGACAGCGACAACGCGGGCTACGACATGCATGACATCATCCTGCGACTGTTCGACGACGGTGCGTTCCATGAGGTCGGGGAGATCTTCGCCCCCAACATTCTCACCGGTTTCGCGCGCGTCGACGGGCGCAGTGTCGGCGTCGTCGCCAACCAGCCGAACGTCATGGCGGGAACGCTCGACACCGACGCCTCGGAGAAGGCCACGCGGTTCGTGCGCATCTGCAACGCCTACAACATCCCGTTGGTGTTCCTGGTGGACACCCCGGGAATCCTGCCTGGCGTCGTCGAGGAGCAGAAGGGCACGATCCGTCGCTCGGGCAAGTTCCTGTACGCCTACGTCGAAGCCGACGTGCCGAAGGTGACCGTCGTGCTGCGCAAGGCGTATGGCGGTGCATACGCGGTGATGGGCTGTAAGCAGTTGGGCGCCGACATCAACTTCGCGTGGCCGACCGCCAAGATCGCGGTGATGGGCGCCGAGTCGGCGGCCGTCATGCTGACCCGCCATCAGACTGAAGGACTGTCGGTCGCGGACGCCGACAAGGTGCGTCGTGACTTCGTCGACTTCTACAACGTGATGATGGCGAATCCGTACCTGGCTGCGGAGAAGGGCTACATCGACGCCGTCATCGAGCCTTCGCAGACTCGTCTGCAGCTACGCAAGGCGCTGGCTCAGCTCCGTGACAAGACCGTCATTCGCACCGCGCGCAAGCACTATCTGATGCCCATCTAGCGCCCGGGTCCGACCAGAACTAGAACAGTCGATCGTGTGGATCGTTACCCGGACCGGGTGACGATCCACCATTGATGTTCAGATGACAGACACATTCTGGTCGCGATCTCGAAACCCATGCCGCCGAACGTAGTTCGAGTGACTTCCGCACGGATGAGAACTCTGATCGCAATCGTGGTGGCGCTGGCCGGGCTCGTGGCCGGGTCGAGCGTCGGCGCACCCCGGGCGGCCGCCGCGAGTAATGCGGTGCCGAACTACGAGGTGAAGCTCAACCTCACCTCGGCCGCGCTCGACGCGTCGAACGGTCCCAGCTCGGCCGTCCGCTCGACGCTCGGGCTTGGCTCGTCGAGTACCGGCTCCACATACGAGTACTTCGACACCGGCTCCCTCGCCCTCAACGGCGAGGGGTGGAGCGTCCGGCTCCGACACGAGCAGAGCGAAGACCTCGACCTCAACTACAAGCGGCGTTTCGCGGTGATCGGCGGAAACATCGACGGCGCGCTGACCACGGCGAACAAGGCCGGATTCGACAAATCTGACGACAACTACGACGCACAGGTCGACTGGACCTACGACAAGCAGACCCTGAGCTTCGCCAATAAGAAGGACAGCTCGTCCGCGGGACTGTCGGGTACCTCGCTGCCATCGGCGTCGGACGCCGTCGACCTCGTGGTTGACAAGATCCCCGGCAAACTCGAGGACACCCGGAGTAAGAACTGGGGCAAGGACACGCTGAAGGGATCACGCGCCCACGGTCCGGTGACCAGCCGGAACTGGAAGGGCACCTGGCACGGCACCAAAGTCGACGTGGAAGTTCTCCCGGTCCGGGCCGCATCCGGATCGGGTACCGAGCGGATCGTCGAGTTCTCGTTCAAAGCAGACGCCCTCGCCGAGGCGACGGCCCTGCGCGCCGCAGCCATCACCGAGCTCGACGCCAAGGGCTGGCTGCTCAAGTCGGGTGTCCTCAAGACCAGCCTGATTCTGGATCGGTACTGACCCGATGGAGATCACGACCACCTCTGGAACCGGGGTCGACGTCGTCGGCCTGACCCGCGTGTTCGGGGACGGTACGGGACTCAACCCGGTCGATCTGACGCTGTCTCCCGGTGAGTTCGTGTCAGTGCTCGGCCCGTCGGGCTGCGGCAAGTCGACTCTCCTGCGCTGCCTGGCCGGGCTCGAAGAACCCGATGCCGGCCGCATCGCATTCGGCGACCACGTCGTGTACGACCACGCGCACAAGATCGACGTGGCCGTCCGCAAGCGTGCGCTCGGCATGGTCTTCCAGGACCTCGCGCTGTGGCCGCACCTGGACGTCGCGGGCAACGTCGCATTCCCGCTGAGAGTGGCAGGGGTCGGTAAGACGCAGACGGTGCAGCGTGTCACCGCGATGCTCGACCGTGTCGACCTGGGGCTGTATTCGGAGAAGGCGCCGCACCAGCTGTCCGGCGGGCAGCAGCAGCGCGTCGCGATCGCGCGGGCCCTCGTCGCACACCCCGCGCTCCTCCTCCTCGATGAACCGTTCTCCGCACTCGATGTCGCACTCCGCGGCAAGCTCCGTGTGCAGTTGCGCGAGTTGACGACGCAGCTGCGGGTCACCTCCGTGTTCGTGACCCACGACCAGACCGAGGCCATGTCGATGTCCGACAGGGTGATCGTCATGAACGCCGGGCGCATCGCGCAGATCGACGCACCCGAGACCCTGTACCGGAGGCCGGTGGATCGCTTCGTGGCCGAATTCCTCGGCGCCGTCAACGATCTGCCCGACGGCGGTGCTGTCCGCCCCGAGGCGGTGCGTGTGGCCGAGTATGCGGTCGACGCCGACGTCACCGCCGTTGTCGACCACTCGGTGTACGTCGGCGGAGTCTTCGAGACGACGTGCCGTGTCGCCGGTTCTGCGCGGCCGTGGCTGGTCCGCACCCACAACGGCTACTCGCACGGCGAGACGGTGCCGTTGACCGTCGACCTGCGTGCTCGGATCCTCGACGCCGCCGCCGTCGACCTCGTCTCTCCCTGACGGGCGCCTGCGCCCGGCCCAATCACCTGCGGTGCGATCAGCGCTGCTCTCGAGAATAAGGACACCACTATGAAGCTCCGTTACGTGCTCGTCTCAGCGGGCGGCGCCCTGGCCCTCGCGTTGTCGGCGTGCGGCAGCGTCACCGACGACGGGACCGCGTCCGAGGTCTCAGCCAGCTGGAAGGCTCCTGACGGGCTCACCGGCGAGCTGACCCTGTACTCGGCCAACCCGCAGAAGCTCAACGACAATCTGACCTCGGCGTTCACCGATGCGACCGGTGTCAAAGTCAATGTCTTCGGCGGCGAGACCGGCAAGCTGACCGCCAAGCTCGACGCCGAGTGGGCCAACCCGCGCGCCGACGTCGTCTACCTCGCATCGTGGGCTCCCGCAGCCAAGTACGCTGCCGCCGGCCGGACCATGGCGCTCGAACCCGCGGACGCAGACAAGCTGCGTGACGGTTGGACCGGCCCGAACGATCAGTTCGTTGGTCGGGACGGATCGGCGCTCGCGCTGGTCGTGAACACCAAGGTCGCGCCGTCGACGCCGAAGGACTGGGCCGACCTGGCGGCGCCCGACTTCAAAGGCAAGGTCCTCATGCCGGATCCGCGTGAGTCGGGTACCGCGCGCGACCTGATCGCGGCGATGGTCGCCGCGAACGGCAAGGACAAGACGTGGGAGCTGTTCGACAAGCTCTTCGCCAACGGGCTCGCCGTGCAGGGCGCCAACGGCCCCGCGCTCGACGATGTGACCGCGGGCTCGCACGCTGTGGTCCTCGGCGGTGTCGACTACTCCGCGTACACGGCCATCGACAAGGGGGAACCGCTGAAGGTGGTCGCACCCTCGTCCGGAACCACCATCACTCCGCGCCCGATCATGGTTCTCAAGAGCACCAAGAACCCGAAGGCCGCCACGGCGCTCGTCGATTTCATGCTCTCGAAGCAGGGGCAGCAGATCTCGGCGGCCAGCAAGATGATCCCGGCGCGCAGCGACGTCCCGGTGGCATCGGGCAATAAGCCGTTCGACGAGATCAAGCGACTCGACTTCACCTGGGACGAGGTCCAGAAGACCGGCTCGGGCATCCTCGACGAGTTCACCGCGCGGTACCTGAAGAAGTGACCTCTCTGCCAGGGCACGCCCCGACCCCGACACCAACGCCGACGCCGCAGCGCCCGCGCCGCCTTGTCGGGGCTCGGGGCGTGCTCGCTCTCGCGGTGGTCCTCGCCGTCGCCGTCGCCGCACCGCTCGTCGCGGTGCTCATCCGCGCCGTCATCGGCTACGACGGCAGTCCGTCCGCGCTGGACGCGCTCGCCGACGCCGACAACCTCCGCGTCATCGGCAACACCGTGCTCCTGGGTGTACTCGTCGTCGTGATCGCGACCGTGATGGCCGCACCGCTCGCCTATCTCATGTCGTGGACGCCGATGCGCAACAAGCGGTGGATCGACATCGCGGTGATGGTCCCGTTCATGACTCCGCCGTACGTCGCCGCGCTCGCCTGGATGGACTTCACGCGCGTCGACGGCCTCGCCGACCGGTGGCTCGGGAACTGGATCGGCGACGGCATTCGCGCCATCCTGGACACTCCGGTCGGCATGGCCGCCATCATGGCCTGTGAGCTCTTCACCTTCCTGTACCTGTTGCTGCGCAATCGATTCGACGCGATGCCCGCCTCAAGCGACGAGGCCGCCGAAGTGTCGGGAGCCTCGTGGGGACAACGGCTGCGATGGATCGCCTCACCACTGATGACGCCGACGTTTGCGCTCGGTGCGCTCGTGGTTTTCCTGCGCGCCTGCGCCGAATTCGGCACACCGATCACCCTCGGCAATCGCATCGGCTTTCCAGTGCTCGTGTCCGAGATCTATCGCAACGTCACGATCGACCCCCTCGACTTCCCGCGCGCCTCCGCATTCGCGACGGTGCTGCTCGGCATGGGGATCACCGTATGGGGTTTACAGCAGTGGGTCGCGCGCAAGGAGGTGCCGCTCGGTGCGCGTACCGGCCGCCGCGTGCTGGTCCGAGACAGCCGCTGGCGACTGGTCGGCTATCCGTTGATCACCGCGGTCCTCCTGGTGTCGGTCGTGGTGCCGTTCGTCGCCGTGATCATCGGCGCCATGACGGTCCTGCGTTCGGGACCGCTGAACCTGAGCAACCTCACCTTCGACTACTTCACGCGCGTCCTGCAGCCCGGACAGGGACTCGAGGCCTTGGAGAACAGCGCCGTCCTGGCCGCGGTCGCGGCTACCCTCGCCACACTCTTCGTCCTCGCCTACGTCAGCGTCATGACAGTCGCCCGGCCGAAGACACCCGCACTGCCCGGGCTGCGCAGGCTGGTCGACCTCCTGGGCGTCGCGCCCGATACAGTGCCCACGATAGTGCTGGTCATCGGCTTCATCTTCCTGTGGAACGCTCCCTGGCTGCCGGTGACACCGTACAACTCGGTGTGGATGATCCTCCTGGCCTACACCGTGATCATGCTCCCGCTGGTCCTGCAGTCGATCAAGGCGTCCCGCACATCGTTCGGCGACGGGTTGCTCGAGGCGAGCGCTGCCGCGGGAGCGACGCCATGGCAGACGACGTGGTACGTCATGGTGCCGCTGATGGCTCCGGGGATCGTCGCCGGATGGCTCCTCGGCTTCCTGTTCGGGCTACGCGAAGTGGTGGCGTCATCGCTGCTGCGCCCGGCGTCGCTGGAACTCGTATCGCCGTGGATCCTCTCCGAGTTCGATCAGGGCAACCGACCGGAGGCGATGGCGATGACCGTGGTCGGCGTACTCACCTCCACCGTCGTCCTCGTGGTCCTGGAATGGTGGCGTCGCCGGATGCAAGCGGCCCGGATGCACGAGAGTAGGGGCGCGTAGGTGGTGGTCCTCGCGCATGTCGCCGACGTGCATCTCGGCGCTCGACTGCGCGGCATGCCCTGCTATCCGGGAGCTCCGGACATCGATCCCGTCGAACTCGCCTATGCGGCATTCGACGACATGGTGGCGAGCGTGCTGAACGGGGGCTACGACGGTGTGCTGCTGGCCGGGGATCTGTTCGATCGGGGTGTGCCCGACTCACGCGCGCTCGACGCCGCGAACAACGCGTTAGCGGCCTTCGACGACGCCGGTCTGCCGGTCGCGATGATCCTCGGAAACCATGACGTCGAGTCCGCGCTGCCCAGAAACCTGCGGCTGCCGCCCGGAGCATGGATGGCCCCCGGCGACGGGGCCCGAACGGTGCGGTGGCCCGCCGCAGGCGTTGCCGTGCACGGCCGGTCGATCACAGATGCGGCCGAGCCCGCCGATCTGACCGGGTCCTATCCCGCGCGGGAGAAGGGGTTCTGGAACGTCGGGCTGCTTCACACGAGTCTGGCTGGCGGCCGGAGCAAGCGTGCGCTGGCACCGACGACGGTGGCGAATCTCGAACGGATCGGCTACGACTACTGGGCGTTGGGGCACGTGCATCAGCGGATCGCCGACTCCGCGCGCGTGGCCTACGCGGGCAGTGTGCATCCCTCTCGCCGTCCGGAGCTCGGTCCGCGTGGACACCTCCGCGTCGAATTGCTCATCGAAGGGGCACCGCGGCTCACCCCGGTCGACACGTCGCCGGTGGTTCGTGAGCCGCTCGTCGCTACGACCACAGACGACGTCGTGGCCGCCTTCGGGGCGTACTCGCGGGCCGCTCACGACCCGGTCGTGGTCTGGACTCTCGACGGCCCGCCGTCGCTGTTGGAGGCGGCCCGCGAACTCGCGTCGCAGCACGACGGCTTCGCGGTCGCATCGGGCAGATGACAGCGTGGCTCCGGCCACCGGCCGGGCGAGCCTAGGGCTAGGAGACCTGGTCGTAGGTCAGCTTCACGGCCATCACCACCACGACGACGAGCAGTGCGTATCGGACGATCTTGGTGCCGCTGCCGAGGACGAGGCGGGAACCGAGCACCGAGCCGGCGATGTTGGCGACGGCGAGGATCGCGCCGAGCAGCCACATGACGTGCCCTTGCGACGCGAAGACGGCGAGCGCGCCGATGTTGGTCGCAGTGTTCGCGACCTTCGCCATTGCCGCAGACTGCAGGAAGCTCTGGTGCAGCAGTGCGGTGAGCGTGATGATCAGGAACAGCCCGGTACCGGGGCCGAACACGCCGTCGTAGAGGCCGATCACCGCGAGCGTGCCGAGCGCGACGGCGAAGCGGATCGGCGACACCGGCTCACGCGATTCGTGCGTCGTCCCGAACTGCGGGCGCAACGCGACGAAGGCGCCGACGGCGAGCATCAGGACGATGACGAACGGTCGCATCACGTCGGAACTGACGGCGGAGGCCGCGAGGGCGCCGCCGACGGCGGAGAGCCCCGCGATCGGCACACTGATCGCCACGATCCGACGGTCCACCGACACCCGCCGCAGATACATGACGGCGGCCGTCGCGGTGCCCCACACCGCGGTCAGTTTGTTGGTGCCGAGCGCGGTGGCGGGAGCCGCACCCGGAAAGGCGATGAGCAGCAGGGGGAGGAGGACGAGCCCGCCGCCTCCGACGACGGCGTCGATCCAGCCTGCGACGAGAGCACCACCCGCGAGCAGGGACAGCAACGGCAGGCTCGGTAGATCCACGTCGCCAGATTACCCAGCGTCGCGGACGCCGCATGCCTACGCTTATCCGCTATGGACACTATCGACGGACTGCCGTTGCATCCGCTCATCGTTCATCTCGTGGTCGTCGTGGTGCCCCTCGCGGCTCTCGCCGTAGTCGTCGCGGCTCTTTGGCCACGGGCGCGGGCGTGGATGGGTCCTACGCCGACGATTCTGGCGCTGATCGGTCTGATAGTCACACCGATCGCGACGACCGCGGGCGAGAACTTCCAGGAGCGATTGGGACTGTCGTCTCCCGCAGTAGACGAGCACACGTCGGCGGGCGACGTCGTGATCGTGGGGGCCGGCTGCCTGTTCGGCGCTGCCGCCCTCCTGTACTTGATCGGCCTTCCGCTGGTCACCGAGCGCCTGAAGCTGCCGCAGTCGGTCGTCGCCGCGCTCGACGTCGTCGCGCGAATCCTCGGCATCCTCGCCGCGATCGCCGCCGTCTACCTCGTCTTTCGGGCGGGAGACACCGGCGCCCGCGCCGTCTGGGGTGCGTAGCAGAACACTCGTCCGAGCGCGCTCGGACGTTCCCAGGCGAGGGAGATCAGTAGCCTTTCGCGCGCATCGGAGCGGGGTTCTCCAGCCCGCTCACAGTGTGCGATCCCTTGATGATCTCGGCGGGTTCGGCGTCGGGGACGAGGGGAAAGAAGCGCTCGAGTCCGCCCCAGTCGCGTCCCCAGTTGTTACGCAGATAGGTGGGCACCAAGGTGTAGCGAAGGAGTGCGTCGGTGATGCCGAGCGGCCCGCCGTTCACACCGTCCGACCACGTCTGCGTGTTCTTCCGGGTCGCCTCGGCGTCGGGCATGATCCGCCAATCCGGCAACTCGAGCAGACCGTAACTGACGGCCATCGGTCGCTGACACGGGAACACCAGGCCGGGCATCCAGTCGATGAACACCGGGTCGGTGCGCCCGACGACATCGTTCAACGTCGCGAGCTTCGGTAGGCGCGGCGGGGTGATCGCCACCCACTCCTGGGCGGCTATCGCGTCGTCCACTACGTGCAGCCGGACGACCGAGGCTTGCGGTGGCGCGTTCTTAAGTTCGAAGCGCAGCGTCCGCCAGTTCGACGACGTCGCGAATGCGTCGTGGGGGACTTGGGGAGCCCCCACGGGAGTCACGCGGCCGTCGACGCCGACTCGACCGTATTCGGCGACGACCCGGCGTCCCGGCGTGATGACGCCGAACTCGTCGATCGCGGCGATCGAGCCCGCTGCGGCGACCGCCAGCAACGGCTGGTCCTCACCTGCCTGCCCGGCCTGCACGCCCACGTCGTACCACCCGGTCGTGAGCTCGCTCGCCCTCGTGGAACCGTAGCTTCCGAGTACCGGGACCGTCGCCGGATCCAATCCGTACGGCAAGGTGACGGCCTCCGCGGAAGCGACCGGCTCGTCCGACGATTCGGCTGCCGGATCGTCGGACGTCGCGTCGTCGAGCTCCGAGTCCACGGAGTCGCCGCCCGCTGTCGGCGGAGTGATGACGTCGTCACCGGATTCGTCGTCGCTGGAACGACGTTGGTCGAGCGGGTCGATGAGCACGTTCGACGGGATGCCGTCGGCAGTGAACCCGGAGTTGGCTGCACCCAACGAAGCCTTCGCGGCGGGCGCTGGCCTGCCGTCGACGGCGGCAGGCCGCAGCACTGCCGTGTTCGGGTCGGCTTCGACGAGCACGTCGTTCGCGAGCCCGCACTCGTCGCCCGTGAGGGCGCGTGCGTTCGATTTGGCCCACGACCAACTGTCGCGCTGCACCCATGCCGCCTTCACGAAGGAGCCGAGCATGATGAGGACGACGATCGCGGCGATCACCGGGATCGGCGAGAACGTGAACTTGAGGAGGCCGGACTTGCGGGCTCCGGTGCGGATCTCGTCGTCGACGAAGTCGTCGCGGAAGTGGAACCACAGTCCGACGGCGGCGACCGCGAGAGCCGCCGCCAACATGACCCAGCTGAGTTTGACTCCCGCGACCTCGATCGGCCGGTCCCACCACGGGATGCCGTACGAGCCGACATACCACCACATGTTGGTCCCTGCCGTCGCGACCGCTGTGACCAGCAGGACGGCCGCGGCGAAGAATGTGCGGTTGCGGCGCGACCGCAGCAGCTTCGGCGCCATCATCGCCGTCGTGCCGGCGACGAGGACCGCGCCGATCGCGGCGTAGATGCCGAAGTGGTGCGTCCACTTGGTCGGGGTGAACGACGTGAAGAACATCGTGCCGATCATCACGCCGATCAACCGCCAGAACGGGCCGCGTGCGACACCCGCCGGACGCCTGCTCGACATGAGTCGGAAGATCGCGACGACGAGTGCCAAGATCATCATGAGAATGCCGAACCGGCGTGGGAAGGTGCCGTCGCCGGTGTCCAGGACCAACCAGTAGTAACGGGTCGGCTCGCGCCACCACTCCTCGGTCGGGCCGACCTCGGTCGCGACCTTGTTGCCTTCCGACAGTGGGCCGAGGGCCTGCGAATAGAAGATCATGAAGAGCACAGCGGTGCCCGCGGCCAGCACCGGTGCGATCAGCGCCACGAGTCCGTCGCGTCTGCGTCGCGAGACGATGCCTTTGACGAGTGGACGCAAGCCGGCGATCAGGGCCGCGGCCGCCATCAGGCCACCGGGCGCGAGGGCCAACGTGAACCCCGCGGTGACGGTCGCGATCGCGAAGGGCAGCAGACGTTTCGTTGCGATGGCCCGTTCCACGCACACCCAGGTGAGGAGTGCGCCGACGGCTTCTGCAGGCTCGGGACGGATGCCGTTGTTGTACGGCATCCAGATCGCCAGGAACACGGTGGCGCCCGCCCAGACGGCCGCCGTCGAGTTGCGGACCGCCCGCCCGAGGCGCGGGATCGCTTCGCGGCTGATGATCCACCAGCCGAGGAGTCCGAGGAGGAAGGCGGGGAGCCGTAGCCACGGAGTCGCGACCGAGATATGCGTCATCCACGACAGGACCTGGAAATGCCATCCGAAGGGGTCCTGCGGCACCCCGAAGTAGCGGAAGTAGTTGTCGGCGTACCCGGCCTCGCCGGTGATGCGCGCGACGGTGATGTTGTAGCCGTCGTCGGACGTGTTCCCGCCGATCAGCCACCATGCGGCGAGCACGAGGAACACTGCGACATCGGGTCCACGGATGGTGAACCAGCCGCGGGGGAGGAACCGGTGGTGTCCGCGGCCGTCGCATGAGTCGAGAACGCCGAGTGTGACCAGCGACAGCAGCGTCATCACGATTCCGACGATGATGGCCGCCAGCTTCAACGGGGTCGGGGAGTTGACGAAGCGAGTGTCCACAGTCGCGTGCAGAGACAATCCGTCACGTGGAGCGTTCGAAGGCAGATCGGAGAACACGCCGACGATCTGCGGCCGCATGTCGGGCGATGCGTTCCGGTAGTCGGTGCTCTGGGTCCCGCCGATCTGGCCCGCCGGCACGCCTGTGATGGCGGCCCGTACGCCGTCGGCACCACCGGTGAAGGTGAGCGCGCACTCGGGTGAGGACTGGGCCACGCGTCGGTCGACGGACAGGAGCACGACGTCGCGCACCACCATCGAGATGGTGTCGGCGCTCGCCCGGACGAACATTCCGCGAGCCGTCGCATCCTGCCCGTTCGCGGGGATAGTGGACATCAGGTCGCCGCCTGCCGCGGGGAGCTCCCGCGCCAGCGAGCACGGGACGGACGTCGACATGTCGATCGGCACGAACGACACCATCGGCGCGGTAACGTTCGTGACCTCGTCGTTCTGTGGCCACGCGAGTTCGGCGGTCTTCTGGTCGATCGGCAGAATCGGCGTCAGGATCGCCATGAGAAAACCGATCAGACCTGCGACGGCGGCGACGAGTCGCGTCGCGCGGTAGCCGCCTGCTCGCGGACTCCATCGCCGATTCGAGGCGGCAGGAGCGTCGGTGAGGTCAGTCATTGTTCGGCTCCAGGCGAATCGATCCGGTGCGGTGCCAGCCCCACTGGGTGACGGCCGCGGTGTCGACGCGAGCAGTCGTGGCGTCGGGCGTCAACGGTGTCAGTCTCTCCACCGACCCCCAGTCCTCATGCCAGTCGTCGCGCAGATAGGTAGGAACGGTGACCTGCGACGTGGTCGACTCGACGACCGACAGTGGTCCGCCACCGTCAGCGGCCATCCAGGTACGAGACTGCGAGTTCGCGGTCACGAAGTCGGGGAGAACCCGCCACCGCGGGACCTGCGCGACGCCGTGCGCGAAGGTCATCGGGTTCTGGCACGGGAACTGGGCTGCCGCCATGAAGTCGACGAGTGTCGGATCGGTCGAGCCGACCATCTCCTGCAGGGTGACGAGCTCGGGCGCACGTGGCGGCGTGATCGCGATGAACTGCTTAGGACCGAGGTTAGTGTCGGCGAGGTCCAAGCGCATCACGGTGGCCGCCGCGGGAACCGCGGTCATCGGCACACGCAGGTTGCGCCACGGAAGGTTCGGGGTGATCGGGCCCGCGTCGATCGGGACGACGTCGCCTCCGACCTGAACGAACTCACCGTCGGGGCCCGGCTTGCCGAACTGGGCGACCAGCTTCTGACCGAACCGCCAGTGGCCGTCGCGGTCGATGGTCGACACGGCGCCGGCAGTCGAGAACGAGATGATGGGCGACGCGTTGCGCGCGGGCAGCGTGTACCAACCGGTGGTGAGGTATGCGTTGGCCGTGAAACCGTAGCTGCCGAGCACCGGCGTGGTGGCCGGGTCCAGACCGAACGGGAGGGCATGTGTCGAGCCGTTGACGGTCCGCGGACCGGTTCCGCCCGTGGTGCCTGCGCCGAGTCCGCCGATGATCGAGAACGGCTTCGACACCGATCCAGCGACGTGCATCTGTCCGGCTCGCGCACTCGACGGGGTCGGCGTGAGGTCGGCGGGGATCCCGTCGGGGCTGAAACCGACGGACTGGCTGCCGGTGAGGGCGGCGGTCGGCGACGCGTCCTTCGCCGGGACCAGCATTCCCTTGTTCGGGTCGGGTTCGGCGAGGACCTGATCGGCCATGCCGCAGGTGTCGCCGCCGAGTGCGTCGACGTTGTTGGTGAACACGGTCATCGCCGGGCTGCGGGTGACGACTGCCTTGCCGAATACGGCGAGGGTCGCGACCACCATGAGGCCGGCGATCAGCACGAGCGGGGTGTGCGCGAACATCAGACGGCGTCGGTCGCCCGCGCTGTCGGGCTGCCCCGCGTCGTGGTGGGCGAGACCCTTGTTGGCTACGTAGTCGTTGCGCAGGTGCTGCCAGAGGGCGACGGCGACGGCGACGACAGCGAGCGCCAGAAGGATCGACGAGATCTGAATTCCCTTCACCGCCGGAGCCATGTCGAACCAGGTGATCCCGAAGCGGTACGCATACGGCCACGCGTTCTTGCCCGCGGCCGCCGCGGCCAACGCGAACAGCAGTCCCACCGATAGCAGCGACAGGTTGCGCGAGGATCGAGCGCCGGCCTGCGCGATCGCGAGACAGGCGACGGCCGCGAGTGCGGCGCCGAATCCAGCGAACACGCCGAAGTGGATCGTCCACTTCACGGGGGACAGGAAGAACAGCAGGAGAGTGACGCCGAACGCGCCGATCAGCCGCCATGTCTGACTCGATGCGACGCCCGCGATGCCGCGTCGACGCAGCAGGACGGCGGCCGTCACGATCGCCGCGACGAACAGCAGGAGCACGGGGATGCGTCGGGCGAGGGCGCCGTCGGGAGTGGTGACGGTGAGGAAGAAGTAGCGGAGGAACTCCTGGTGCCACGGGATGATCGGACCGGTCTGGTACCGGGTCTTCATCGCTTCGAGAACGGTCATCAGGCTCTGGTCGCGGAACACGATGACCGAGACGACGGTCCCGGCGGCGACCATCGGCGCCAGCAGGGCGAGCAGACCTGCTTCCCGACGGCGGTCGAGGAGGACGTGCAGGAGCGGGCGGGCGGCGACCACCAGGATCGCCACTCCGATGACGCCCTGCGGGGCGAGGGCGAGCATGCCCGCGGCGAGGGTTGCGGCGAGTGCGGCCGGGAGGAGACGGTGCCGGGTGATCGCCGACTCGGTGGCCCACCAGGTGAGCAGCGAGCCGAGAACGATGATCCCCTCGGTGCGCAGGCCTGAGCAGAACGGGAGCCAGAACGCGAGGAACACGGCGGCCGCGGTGGCGACAGCCCAGGCCCGCGACCCGAACCGCCCGATCAGCCCCGCTTCGCCCGGCCCGGACAGGAGATGGGGCAGCACGATCCGGGACAGCACGAACCACGCAGCCAGTCCGGCGACGAGGATCGGCAGATGCATCCAGACGATGCTCGTGGACACCTGCGACCACAGCGACAAGAAGCTGTAGTACCAGTCGAACGGAGCCTCTGCGATGCCATAGAAGCGGTAGTAGTTCGACATGTAGCCGGACGCGTCGGCGGTCCGCCCCATCGTGAGGATGTAGCCGTCGTCCGGGGCCGCCGCACCCAGGAACGTCCACACGACGAGGACGGCAGTCACCACGGCGTCGCTCACCCGTGGTCGGACGTGGGCGAACACGGTCTGCGACCGAGCGAGGAGCCGACCGGTGTACCCGTTCGACCTGTCGAGGCACCACAGCGCGAACAGGGCGAGCAGCGTGGCGAGGACGGTGATCACCATGACGACGATCTTCACGATCGACGGCGAGTTCTCGTACCGGTTGTCGACGTCGATCCGTGCATGCATCCCGGACTCGGCCATGGCCGTCACCTGCGGGGTGGTCAGGGACGTGTAGAAGCCGTCGATCTGCGGTCGCTCACTCGGGCCGAGGTCGCTCGCCGGTCCGAGTCCGGTGAACTGAGCTCCGGTGGCCGCGGCCGACGAGAACACGTGCAGCTCGCCGCACCGACCTGCGGCGATGTCGGCGCGCGAGGCGGAGGCAGCGACGTTCGCTCGCATGGAGACGGTGACAGTCGAACGGTTCGCGGTCACCGCCAGTGTCCGCTGCGATGCGCCCTTCGCCTTCGCGGGCATCGTCGATAGAACGGTCGCTCCCTCGGCGGGCAACGTCGCGAGCGCACGGCACTCAATCACCACGTCCACCGACTGCGCCGTCTGCGCGATGAGCGGCGCGATCACGGACGGATCGTCGGCGTTCAAGTCCTGGCCCTGCGGCCAACTGACGGATGCGGACGTCTGAGACACGGGAAGCAGCGGGACCAGAACAGCGGCGATCACCGCGACCAGACCGGCGACGACAGCCAGCAGTCGGACCGCACGCGAAGAGAGCGGGCTCGAAGGAGGTTCGACGTCGGGGTCGGACGGAGCTGCGGTCGACACTGGCACGGGACTTGACGTTAGTCGAGAGTTCCCCGACCTCACTAAACGGGCGTCGGCGTCGGGCGAGTCCAATCGGCCCGGCGACCGCGGTGCGCTCAGACCGGCTCGGGGGCGAGCACGGGGTCGAAGCGTGCACCGGACGTCGGGCGCGCCGACCCCGATTGGCCCGACTCGGCGAGGAACGCGACGAGGTCGGCAAGCGTCTGGGCCGAACCACGCGGTCGGTAACCGAGTTGCTCGCTCGCCTTCGTGATGTCGACGGACGGCTGCGCCATGAGGGCGGCGATCGACGCACGCGAGACCAGATCCGAACCGAACAGCGCACTGAGCGGCTCGACGATCGGGACGATCGCCTTGATCGCCGGCAGCGGGATCGCGGCCAGCGCGCGGAATCGTCCGCACAGGCCCGCGACGGTCCGCATCGCGTCGAACAGGCGCACCTGCTCGCCGCCCAGGAGATAGTTCTCCCCGGTGACACCGTGTTCGGCGGCGAGAGTCAGCCCGATCGCCACGTCGCGGACATCGACGAGGTCGAAGGTGCCGTCCGGGAACAACGGCACTCTGCCCTGTGCTCCGTCGCGGAGCATGCCGTTGATGCGGGACAGTCCGTGGTCGACGGGCCCGTACACACCGGTCGGGTTGCAGATCACGGCGTCGAGGCCGTCGGCGGCCACCTCGCGTAACGCCTGCTCGCCGGCCCACTTGGAGCGGTCGTAGACCGGGAGCTTCGGGTCCTCGGAGCGAGCGCAGGTCTCGTCGATGTCGCCGTCGTTCGCGTACTGGTCGAAGGAGTGGATGGAGCTGCAGTGGACGAACCGTCGAACGCCTGCGGCGAGTGCGGCGCGGGCCGTCGACGCGACGCCGTCGGTGTTGACGTGCCAGGCGAGCTCGTCCTTCTGTTTGAGTGTGATCATCGCGACCAGGTGGTACACGGTGTCGACGCCTGCGAACGCCTCGGCGAGCTTGTCCTGGTCGAAGATGTCAGCGGAACGCCAGGTCACCTGCGGGTGGTCGAGCCTATGCGCTGGGGAGACGTGGTCGATGGCGACGACGTCATGGCCGTCGGCGACGAGCCGATCGACGAGATTTGTACCGACGAAGCCTGCTGCTCCGGTGACCGCGACCTTCATGAGCGTCCTCACTGTTCGACGAGTGCGAGTCGCGTTCGGCGAATCGCGAGAACTGGAACATGTTCTAGTTCGTGACCCGGCTCACTATAGGTCACCGTGCGGGCCGTGCCAACCCCTGGATCGGTAGGGGAGCGACTGATCAGCGGCGGATCGGCGCGGGGCTCCACAGACCGCTGCGTGTCTGCGAGCCGTAGTCGATCTGCGCGGGTGTCGCCGGGTCGTACGCGCTGTAGCGCTCGAGTGCGCCCCAGTCCCGGCCGATGTCGCCCTTGAGATAGGTCGAGACGGTGTCGGCACGCTGCGACACCTGAAGCCACCCGAGCGGCCCGCCGCCGAGGGCGCCCTGCCAGGTCCCGACCGCGGCAGCGAGATCTGCGCCCGGTCGGACTCGCCACTTGGGCGTCTCGACGACGCCCGCATGGAAGTTGTACGGCCGTTGGCACGGGAACACCAGGCCAGAAGTCCAGTCGACGTGCACCGGATCGGTGTCACCGACGGTCTCCTGCAGCGTCGTCAGCTCGGGGATGCGCGGCGGCGTGACCACGATGAAGTGGTCCTCCGACAGGTTGTCGTCGTCGGCGACGATCCGGATCGCTGTCGTGTCCGCGGGCAGGGAGGCCGTGTCGAGCCGTACGTTGCGCCAGCTGGGGCGCGGTCCGGGATCGATCATCTGACGTTCGCCGTCGACCGAGAGGTCGCCGTCGCGCGTCGTCTCGTCGACGGAGTCGGTCGTGTACTCGAGGCGCAGTTCGCTCGAACCGAACACGCCGGCTGCCGCGAACGAGATGAGCGGCCGGGCACTGAAGTCGGCGGGCACTCGGTACCACCCCGACGTGAGCTCGGACGGACTCTGATCGGTCTCGGAGTAGCTGCCAAGGACCGGGGTGCGCGCCGGGTCGAGCCCGAACGGCAGGACGGCGTGCGATCCATTGACGCCTGCCGTCGGCGAGGTCCCGCCGCCGGTCCCGCCACTGTTGGCGATCAGCAGGTCGGGGTCGATTCCGACGCCGGAGGCGAGCACACCGAGCGACCCGGCAGGCGCCATGGTGTCGAGGTCCTCACGGACGCCGTCCGCAGTGAACCCGCGGGTCTCGTTGCGGTCGGCGCCTGCCGGCGTTGCGGTCGGCCCGGCGAGCGGATCGGCCAGGGACGCGTCGACCGGCGCCAGTTGGTAGAGGTTCGGGTCGTCCTCGACCCACACCTTGTCGGCCATCCCGCATTGTTTGCCTGCGAACGCCTCGATGTTCGAGCGAGGCACCGAGTACGACTCACTCTGGTGAATACCCGTCATCGCCGCGGTCGCGAGCAGGAAGACCACGATCACGGCGGCGGCGAGTCCCAGCGGCGACGCGGCCAGGGCCCGGGTGAGGCGCCGCACCTGCCGAGGTTGATGCTCAGTCTCCGGGTCGGCACCGGTGAACGGCTCGCGGAAGTGGAACCAGAGTGCGAGGGCGAGCAGCGCCAGCGCGACGTACAGGAGGATCTGGCCGAGCGGTACGCCCGCGACCATCACCTGCGACGTCGCCCACGGCATCCCCCATGCCGAGGCGTAGTAGAAGGAGTTGGGTGCGGTGAACGCCAGGGCTGTCACGAACACGACGAGCGCGGCGAAGATCGTGCGGTTCCGTCGCGAATGGGTCGCGCTCGTGCTAGCCGCGATCGCCGCCAACGCAGCAAGGGCCGCGGCGAGTCCGGCGAACACGCCGAAGTGGTGCGTCCACTTGGTCGGGGTGAACATCAGGAACAGCAGCGAGCCGAAGGTGATGCCCACGATTCGCCGCGAGGGGCCGAGGGCGGTGCCGGGGATCCGGGACTTACGGATCAAGACCGCACCCGCGACGGCCATCGCGAGGAACATGGCGACCACCGCGAACCGGCGGGCGATCGACCCGTCGGCGGAGAACGCGAACAGAGACGAGTAGCGGTCGATCTCGTTGTACCAGGCGAGCGACGGTCCGAGCTCGGTCTTCATGGTCGAGCTCGCGGTGAACGCGGCGAGCGTCAACCCGGAGAAGACAGCGAAGACGACGAGGACCCCCGCCGCGACGATCGGCGCGAACAGACTCAGGTACGCGGCGACCGGACCGGAACCCGTCTGCCGTCGGACCTCGCGGGCACGTCGGACCACGGCCAAGAACATCGGGCGGGCGCCCGCGACCAGTGCGGCGATCGCCAGCACGCCGGTCGGTCCGGCCGCGATGCTGAATGCACCCGCGGTGCACGCCACCGCCGCGGGCAGCAGCCTGCCCGTCGCGATGGCGCGCTCCACCGAGCACCAGGTGATCAGCGCGCCGAGGCAGATGATCGGTTCGGGGCGCAGACCGTTGTTGAACGGGAACCACGCCACCAGGAAGACGGCAGCCGCCGTCCACCCGACCGCCGGTCGGGTGAGTGCGGCGCGGCCCAGGCGCGGGAGGATCTCGTGGCTGACGATCAGCCAAACGACGATGCCGCACACCAGGGCGGGGATTCGCATCCAGACGCTGGCGACCGAGACATTGCTGAGCCAGCCGAACACCTGGTAGTACCAGCCGAACGGCGCTTCGGGGGCGCCGAACCATCGGAAGTAGTTGGCGGTGTAGTCACTGTCCTGCGCCACCCGCGACATGGTGAGCAGGTACCCGTCGTCGGACGTGTTGGGGCCGATGATGTGCCACACGAGAAGCAGCCCGAGAACCGCGTAGTCGCGCGGTTTCAACCGCCACCAGCGGGCCGGGAAGAACCGTCGGTGCCTGCGCCCGTCGGTCGCGTCCAGCCGGGACAAGGCGATCAACGAGAGCACGACGGCGAGCACTCCGACGATGATCGCCGCCCATTTCAGCGCGGTCGGGGTGGTGGAGTACCGGGAGTCGATGACGACATTCGCGGTGAGGCCCGGGATGTCGGCGGCGGGGCCGTCCAATTGGGTGAACAGGCCGGTCATCTGCGGGCGCTGGTCGCCGACCTCTGTGCCTTCGAGAGCTTTCCCGTCGTCACCGGTCAATCCGGTGAACTCGGCCGACACGGCGTCGGATGTCGCGCGGACCTCGATGTCGCCGCACTGTCCGGACCGAACGTCGGCGAGCGGAGCGGAAACCAACGGCATGTTGCGGTTGATGACCTCGACGGTGCGGGAGGCCTCGGGTGTCGAGCGTTCCCCGGTCACCCGGATGAAAAGGCCGCGCTGCTGCGCCTTCTCCGCCGACGGCGACGTGGTCGCCAGGAAGACCGATGCGTCCGCGGGTAACTGATCGACGGCGGAGCACGGGACGCTCGCCGTCAGGTCGATCGGCGCATAAGAGATGAGAGGAGCGGAGACCGATTCGACGGTGTTCTCCTGCGGCCAACTGATCTCCGCGACAGTCTGCTGTACCGGGAGCAGCGGCGTCGCCAGAGCGAGGAGCACGCCGAGCAGACCGGTGACGATCGCGGTTATCTGCGCCCGACGGGCCGTGATGGATGGCACAAAGGGTCATCCTAGTGCCCCGGCCTCGGGGCCCGGTGCGTGCGCCGGGCCCCCGATTCCGATCAGGCGAATTCGGTGGCGTCGATCGGGGTCAGCGGCGTCGTGTCGTGGTCGGCGATGTACGCCGGTCGCGGCGCCTGTGCCCCGAACGGCGCATGGGGTGCGTTCTCGACGCTGTTGAAGACGAGGAACACGTTGGCCCGGGAGTACGGGGTGATGTTGTTGCTCGACGCGTGCATCGAATTCGCGTCGAAGAACAGTGCGTGGCCCGCCGGGCCGGTGAACTGCTCGATACCGAACTCGAGGCCCAGATCGGTGACGGCGTCGTCGGACGGCACCCCGACCTTCTGCTCCTGCAAGGATTCACGGAAGTTGCTGTCGGGAGTCTCGCCGACACACGGCACGAACACGCGGTGCGCACCGGGCATCAGCATCAGTCCGCCGTTGAACGCGAAGTTGTCGGTCAGCGCGATCGACAGGCTGACGGTTCGCGGCGTCGGAAGCCCGTCCTCGGCGTGCCAGGTCTCGAAATCCGAGTGCCAGCCGAATCCGGTGCCGACCATGCCGGGCATCGCGTTGATCCGCGACTGGTGGATGTAGACCTCGGAGCCGAGGATCTGCCGAGCCCGGTCGAGGATGCGCGGCGTCCTCGCCAATGCGTCGATCACCGGACTGTGTCGGTGGACGGCGAAGATCGATCGCACGGCGTCGCTGCCGCGTTCACGGACGACGGCTCCGGACGCCTCGACTCGCGGATCGTCGGCCATCCGCGAGAACTCCGTCCAGCAGCTCTGGACCTGGGCGGGCGTCAACAGCCCGTCCTCGATGTGGAATCCTTTCGCGTCGTACGCCGCGACCTCATCGGCAGTGAACGGGCCGTCGACGTCGCCCCACACGGTCGGATCGGGTCTGCGCATCATCGGGGCGGTTTCGGTCAGTCGCGTCGGGTATCGGTCGTGCAGAGACGTCGCGGTGGTCAAGGAATCCTCCCTTCGGACGGTGTCAGGGCCGACGGTCGTCGGCCCCACCCTCCACCGCTACTCGTCTTTGGGAGTTAAGTCGAGTTCGCCGAGAGCGACGGACGCGGCGACAGACATGTGGGGCGCTCCGGTGCTCGGGCGGACTAGTCTTGTCGCCATGTCTTCCGATCTACCGGTCCTGCTGCTCAACGGCCCCAATCTGAACACGCTGGGAACCCGTCAGCCGGAGGTGTACGGCGTCGAGACACTCGAGGACGTGGTGCGCCTCGCCGAGCGGACAGCGGCCGACGTGGGACTCGGGCTGCGTGCCTTCCAGACCAACCACGAGGGCGAGATGATCGACGCGATCCACGCCGCGCGCGGCGACGTCAGCGGCATCGTGATCAATCCGGGCGGGTGGACGCACACGTCAGTGGCACTCGCCGATGCGTTGGTGATCCCGGAGGTCCCGATCATCGAAGTGCATATCAGCAACGTTCACGCGCGTGAGGCGTTCCGTCGCCACTCGTACATCTCGCCCATCGCGGCCGGTGTCATCGCAGGTTGCGGGATCCTCGGCTACGAGTTCGCGGTGCGACGGATGGCGATGCTCGTCGCTTGAGCGGGTGTGTGTCCCGCGTCCCACTATCGCGCCCGATGGGGCCGGTGGCCCGATCCTCGGGTAGGCTTTCACTATTCGGTGCCCAGCACCGTGCGTCGTAGAACGCCCCACGCAGACCCCGACTCGATCGCGGGTGCGTGAAATTCATACGGCGAACCGACACGCCGACCGCGCGTGTTCGCCAACCGATCCGACCTCTGCGGCGCAGTCGTGCCGTTTTGGGGAGATCCTTGCCCGTAAGGCTATTCATGACCTCGTTCGTTGATCTCGGCGTGCCCGCTCCCATTGCGGATGCACTCGCCGCCGACGGTAAGGCGTCCGCCTTCCCGATCCAGGAGAAGACCCTCCCTGACACCCTCGCCGGGCGTGACGTCCTCGGCCGCGGCAAGACCGGCTCGGGTAAGACCGTCGCTTTCGCGGTACCGCTCGTCGTTCGTCTCGCCGAAGCCGGTGTGCGGCGCCGTTCCGGGCGTCCCACCGGACTCGTTCTTGCTCCGACCCGTGAGCTCGCGACCCAGATCGCCACGCAGATCGAGCCGCTGGCGGCGACCGTCGGACTGCGCGTGACCACCGTCTTCGGTGGCGTGAAGCAGGCACGGCAGGAGCGTGCGCTCGGTGCGGGCGCCGACATCGTCGTCGCGTGCCCCGGCCGTCTCGAAGACCTGATGAAGCAGCGGATCGTGTCGCTCGACGACGTGCAGATCACGGTGCTCGACGAGGCCGACCACATGGCCGATCTCGGGTTCCTCCCCGTCGTCACCCGTATTCTGGCCGCGACGCCGGCCAAGGGTATGCGGATGCTGTTCTCGGCGACCCTCGACAACGGCGTCGACAAGCTCGTGAAGCGCTTCCTGAACAACCCGGTCACCCACTCGCTCGAGGACGCGACGTCGCCGGTCGCGCAGATGACGCACCACGTGTTCCGCGTATCGGGCGCAACCGAGAAGACGCAGCTCGTCCACGAACTAGCGTCGGGCACCGGTCGCCGCATCCTGTTCATGCGCACCAAGCACCAGGCCAAGAAGCTCGCCAAGAAGCTGACCGCCGAAGGCATTCCGGCCGTCGACCTGCACGGCAACCTGTCGCAGGCCCAGCGTGACCGGAACCTGGCCTCATTTGCCGCCCCGGACGGCGCAAAGGTCCTCGTCGCCACCGACGTCGCCGCGCGCGGCGTCCACGTCGACGACGTCGAACTCGTCGTTCACGTCGACCCGCCCGCCGAGCACAAGGCCTACCTGCACCGTTCGGGCCGCACCGCGCGTGCGGGATCGTCGGGCGACGTCGTCACCATCTGCCTTCCCGACCAGTGGGGCGATCTGCGCAAGCTGCTCCAGAAGGCCGCGATCAAGGTCCCGGGACAGCAGGTCACCGCGTCCTCGCCCGAGGTCCGCGAGCTCGTCGGTGAGCACGCGCCGCTGCGCCAGGCTCCCCCGACCCCCGCGCCCGCCCAGCAGCGTTCGGGCCAGGGCCGATCGGGGCAGCAGCGTTCCGGCCAGCAGCGTTCAGGTCAGGGTGCACGCGGGTCGCGTGGCACCGGGCGTGGTCGCCGCGGTGCTCCCCGCCAGGACAACGGCGGCGTCGCACGCCAGACGAGCGGACGGTCGAGCCAGTCGCAGCGCGGTGATCGGTCGACGGCAGGCAGCACCCAGCGTGAGCACACGTCGGCCCCGAACCCCCGTGCGCGGCGCAGCGCGCGTCGCCCGGCAGGCGCCCCCAGCGGACGCTGACCGCGGCGGACGCGAAATATCTTCTCAACCCGAGTTCTCGGACCGCAACGGTCCGGGGCTCGGGTTGTTTCGCGGGAGCGACCGCTTCCCCGGTGATCAGTCGAATGGACTCAGTGAGCAGGCCGCGTCAACGCCTGTTCGACGAAGGTTTCGACGGCACCGCACAGCATCGGGCCGTGGCCGGGCATGACGATGACGGAGTCGAGGTCGGCCAACGCGGCGACCGACGCCTCATTGGCGGCGACGTCGTGCGTGAAGACGCGGTCGAGGCACTGCGGTCCCGAATGCTTGGCGATCGGGTGCCCGCTGATCATCGAGTCGCCCGAGATCAGGACCTCGCCGTCTCCGGACAGGTATGCGCTGTGCCCGCGCGTGTGGCCGGGCGTCGGGACCGGAACCGGCGATCCCGGGAGCGCCGTCGGGTCGGCGAACGCCTGTGTGTCAGGGATCCCGTCCTTGTCGAGCGCACCTAACCGGACGATGCGGCCGAGCCAGCCGACGACGGCGGGACGGTAGGCGAGCGGGGCGATCGTCGACGCGTCGGCCTGCTCCAGGTAGTCCCGTCGTGCGTGCGTCACCTCCGCGGGATCGGCGAAGACATCGAACGAGAAGTCGCGCCGCAGCCGGGCGAGGCCGCCGAGATGATCGACGTGGGCGTGCGTGAGCAGTGCGCCGCGAATCTCCTGGGGCGCGCTGCCGATCCGTGACAACGATTCGAGGACGGCGCTCGAGTGACCAGGATAGCCGCCGTCGATGAGTGTCACCCCGGTGTGGTCCTGCAGGATCACCCAGTTGACCGTCGACGTCGACACGAAATGCGTCTTCGCGTCGTCGTGGGAAATGGTCGTGATCTTCAGATCCGGCATGGGATTCAGCCTTTCTTGACGACGAGGACGAACGGCCCGACTTCGGTCACGGTGAACATCGGATCGTCGAACACCGTCGGCGAGAACGTGACCGCATAACGACGCACATTGGGATCGTTGGGGAACACGTCTTCGGCTAGTCGCAGAGTGTATCCGTCTGCGCTGTACCGGAAGAGGAACGCGTCGGGGCTGCGCCACGGCGTGGCGGCCATCGCCGTGGTCAGTTCCTCGGTCGTGGTGGCCTCCGACCAGTCCTCGATGGCTTGGGCGCGCTTGGTGAATTCGGCGAGCGGGTTCGCGTAATGCGAGGTCAAGCCTTGGAATCCCCAGTACGGATACAAGGAGAGGAAGCCGAAGTCGGCGGTCAGCACGACGTTTTGGTTCGCCGGGCGTCCGGTCTGCTCGCGGATCAGCCGGTGCAGTTCCGGATAGTACGACTCGGCGCCTGCTGGATGCTGGTCCGCCCGCTGCCCGTAGCCGTCGGTGTCGGTATACGCGGTCGTGATCTCTGACGACAGATGGCTGGGAATCGACTGCGTCAACGCGATCGCGACAATGGCGGCGAGGACACCGATCGCAGTGCGCACGTCGCCGAACTTGACGACGGCCGCGCGAGACAACTCGATGACCCCCAGGATTCCGGCCGCGGCCAGGACGACGGCGGTCACGGCTTCGAGCCGGAACGAGAGCAGCGTGGAACCGATCGCGCTTCGTGCCAGCGAGATGCAGGTGATGCCGATGACCCCGATCAGCGTCCACCCGAAGGCGAACGCGATCGTGCGTTTGACGGCGCGCAACAGCAACCATACGAGGCCGATCGACGTGAGGACGCCGACCAGGTTGAGTTGGAGCATCGGAAGGCCGAACACCGCGCCGTTCTCCGGCAGATAGTGTTCGGCGGCTCCGTTAGGGGCGGATGTGCTTGACGCGCGCGCCGCCAGGTACGGCGTCCACACGATGAGCGCGACGGCTCCTGCGACTGCTCCGATCACGACCAGCCGGACAAGCACCGCCAACTGTTCGGCACGACGTTCGGAGGTCCCGGGGACCGCCAAATTACGGTGCCGCAGATGCGATTGGACGAGGTAGCCGAGCGCAATGAGCACCGCGGTTCCCGCGAACAGACCCGTGTACAGCGTGTACACGCAGGCCGAGACGCCGATGAACAGACCGGCGGCGATCACGGAGAGCCAGCCGGTGCGACCGAGAGTCGTCGGGCCGTCGGACAGGCGTCGTCGGCCACGCAGCGCGGACGCGGTCACCACCATCATCGGGACGCCGACCAGGATCAAGACCGCGGCATACGGTTCCGGCGACGCGTAGACCAGCGTGACCGCGGCCGACGCGAGTCCGATAGCGGTACCGGTGGAGACGCCGACCATCCGATTCCACAGTGCGGTGCCCAACGCTGCGGCGATGGCGATCGACAGCACGGCCCACAGCTTGTAGGCCTCCCAGCCGGGCATGCCGATCAGGCTGGCGAATCGTCCGCCGAACCAGAACCAGCCTGCCGGATAATAGGGAGCCAGTCCGTCGTAGGTCATATCGGCCAGGTGCGGACTGTCAGTGAGCCTCGTCAGGTACTCGGTGCGGAACTGCTGGTCGGCGGACAGGCCGAACAGGTACAGCTTGGTGGCGCCGAGCGGCATGCCCAACGTCACCGTCACCAAGCCGGCCGATGCCAGCGACGACAACCACGATGTCCACGTTCGAGCGCGTCCCGAACGGTAGGCGATGACGGCGATCGCCGCGAGCACGATCACGACGCCCTGACCGAGGGTGGTCAGCGAGCGGGTCACGTTCGACGTGTTGAATGCGGGCCAGTCTACGGCGCCGATCACTTTCAGCCCCGCGAACGACGCGATGGCCGCGAGGACGACGGCTCCGCCCAGTTCGCCGACGTCGCGAGCCCGCGGGTTCTTTACGAACCCGCGGCGGGTCGTCGTCTCGTGTGCCTGCGCTGTGGACTGCACGGGATCAGATGGGCAGCTTGCGGAAGATCGGACGCGGGATGTGGCGCAGCGCCATCATGACGAACCGGAACGGACCCGGAACCCAGACGATCTCCTTGCCTTTAGCCACAGCGGCCACGGCAAGACGGCCCACGTCCTCCTTGTTGACGGTCAGCGGGGCCTCCGCGACGTGCGCCGACAGGCGGGTGCGGACCTGACCCGGGCGAATCACCAGGACGCCGATGCCTTCGGGACGCAGCGCGTCGCCGAGACCGAGGTAGAAGCCGTCGAGGCCTGCCTTGGTGGAGCCGTACACGAAGTTGGAGCGGCGGACGCGCTCGCCGGCCACTGAACTCATCGCGATGATCTGGCCGTGGCCCTGATCGCGCATCTTCTCGCCGAGGAGGACGCCGACCGAGACCGCAGCGGTGTAGTTGATGTTGGCTTCCAGAACCGCGAGCTTCTGGTCCTGCCAGGCCTGCTCGTCGTCGCCCTGAATGCCGAAGGCGACGATGGCGACGTCGATGTCGCCTGCAGAGAAGGCCTTGTCGATGACGTCCTGGTGAGTGTCGGTGGCGAGCGCGTCGAATTCGATCTTTTCGACCGACGACGCTCCGGCGTCGCTCATCTGGGCGGCGGCGGCGTCGGCGGCCGGATCGCCGGGGACGGTCGCCAGGACCACGCGCATCGGGCCCTTGGTCAGGTATTCGGCCGCGATGGCCAGGCCGATCTCGGAGGACCCGCCGAGGATCAGGATGGACTGCGGAACGCCGACGGCGTTGAACATTCGTATCTGCTTTCGTCAGTGATGTGTGGACTCGGCCCGGCTCGCGGAGCTTCTGCGTGGAGCCGCAGCGGGTCAGACGAGTTCGAGGCGACGGCCCATGTCGGACATGAACACCTGGTTCGGGTCCACGCGGCGGCGCGTCGCGATCCACTCGTCGACCTTCGGGTACATCGCGTGGAAGGTCTCGGCTGTGGTCCGCGAGTCCTTCGCCGTGTAGAGGCGGCCGCCGATCTCCATGACGCGACGGTCCAGTTCGGACACGAACTCGTGGAGGCCGCGCTTGATCGGGAAGTCGACGCAGATGTTCCAGCCGGGCATCGGGAAGCTCAGTGGTGCCTGATTGCCCTCGCCGAACAGCTTGAACACGTTGAGGAAGCTGACGTGCCCGGACGCCTGGATGTCGTAGATGATGCCCTTGAACTCTTCGACGGCCTCGGGCGGAACGATGAACTGGTACTGCAGGAAGCCCTTCGATCCGTAGGCGCGGTTCCAGTTCCCGAACAGGTCGAGCGGGTGATAAAACTGCGTCAGATTCTGGACCTTGCCCTCGTAGTTCCCGCCCATCCGGTAGTAGGCTTCGCCGACCATCGAGAAGCTCAACTTGTTGGCGAGACCGTTGGGGAAGATGTCCGGAAAGTTGACGAGCGTCGGCGCGTCGAACTTCAACGGGTCCTTGGCGAGCTTGTCCGGCAGCTGATCGAGCCGTGCGAGCGATCCGCGGGAGAATGTTCCGCGACCCAGACGAGGGGGCTTGCTGATCGCGTCGAACCAGCCGGAACTGTAGGCGTACTTCTCCTCGGAGCCGTCCATGTGCAGTGCGATGGTCTCGTCGAGGTTGTTGGTGACGGCGCCGTCCGCGATGAAATAGGCGGTCTCGGTGCGGGTCATCTTGATCTTGGCGCGCAGGATGATGCCGGTCAGGCCGATGCCGCCGACGGTCGCCCAGAAGATCGAGGCGTCCGGATCGTCGCTGCTGCCCTCGGGGGTCAGCGTCAGGATCTTGCCGGAGGCGATCAGCAGGGTGATCTCGGCGACGTGGTTGCCGAAACTGCCCGCACTGTGGTGGTTCTTGCCGTGGATGTCGCAGCCGATGGCTCCGCCGATGGTCACCTGGCGGGTACCGGGCAGGACCGGGACCCACAGTCCGTAAGGCAGTGCGACGCGCATCAGGGTGTCGAGGTCGACTCCCGCGTCCAGGTCGACGATCGCCGTCTCGCGGTCGATGTCGTAGATCCGGGTGAGCTGCGACATGTCGATCGTCAGGCCGCCGGAGTTCTGGGCGTTCTCGCCGTACGAACGGCCGAGTCCGCGCGCAATCACCCCGCGTCGCAGGTACGACGGTTTGTCCGCGTCCTGGTCGGCGACCCGCGCGACGGCGTCGGCGATGACCTCGGGATACGGCGTGGTCAGCACATGCCCTTCGGTGGGCATGGTGCGACCCCAACCCATCAGAGTCCGAGTCTGGATTGGAAGAAGGTCTGAGTTCGTCATCGTCAATAGAGGTTACCCGCTGGTCTGTCCGGAGCGCCGTCGATGTGATGACCGTCGTCTACATTCGTCTGAGAGGGGCCGAAATGCGCGGCTGGGGCAGTATGGGTTGGCAAACGGGGTTCGGGAAGGAAAGCCATGATCGTGGTCGGGTACGCGGGCGGCTCCCATGGCCGAGCTTGCCTGGAACAGGCCATCGAGGAGGCGTCGGCGCGTGACACCAGCGTCCTGGTGATCAACGCGGTCCCCGAGGGCGGCCGGGGCGGCTCGGGTCTGGGCAGCTCCGGTCGCGGCACGCTCGTCGTGGACGCCGACGAGATCGCCCAGGTCCAAGAGCGGCTCGCAGTCTCGGGCGTCCGGTTCGAGATCAGGCAGCAGATCGGCGCGGTGCCGGCCGAAGAACTGCTGCGCGCCATGGACGATCCAAACGCCGAGATTCTGGTGATCGGGATGCGGCGTCGCACTCAGGTGGGAAAACTGTTGCTGGGCAGCACATCCCAATACTTGCTTATCGAATGCGCTAAGCCGGTGATGGTGGTGAAACCGCAGCGCGCTACCGCATGATCCGCTTGAGGAACGGTGTCGAGTCCTTCATGGACGCGAGCACGGTGCCGGAGTGGTCCTGAGTCGGATAGACGTGGAAGTCGACCGGCTGCCCGGCGGCCCGCATCTGTGCGAACAGCGACAGCGCGGACGGCGCGGGCACGTCGATGTCCTTGAGCCCCTGGCCGAGGAAGATCGGGTGGTCGTAGCCGGTGTACGGGGTGCCCATATAGCTGACGAGCGCGGCCTGTACTCCTGGGATCGACGCGAGGGGCCGGGTGAACCACGAGTTGATCCTCGCGCCGTCGAGCGCCGTCTTGAGTTCGGGATAGCAGAGCCTCTCGGCGAGTCGGACCACCCGTCGTCCCTCCGCACTGAGTACGCGGTCGGCGTGCAGGTCGCTCCGCGCGTCGGTGAATCCGGCGAAGATGTAGGCGGCGTAGGTCGTCAGGCCCGACGGCAGCGCGATCGGCGGGATCTGCGGCCCCGCTTGCCACACGAGGTGCTCGATGTTGGCCGGCGCACCGGTCGCGACGACGCCGCGGTAGTCAAGTCCACTGCCCTTCGACAGTGCGGTGGCGCGGCGGGCGGCGTTGAGGGCAGCCCCTGCGCCCTGGGACTGTCCGACGATCGCCCACGTCTTCGACAGCGGCAGACCGGCCTGCTGGGCGGCGATCACGGAGTCGACGGTCGACGTCGCCGACACCTGCCCGCTCAGATAGCTCATCAGTCCGGGGGTTCCGAGCCCGACGTAGTCGGTGGCGACCACCGCGTACCCCTGCTTCAGCCAGTGCCCGAGGTACTCGGTGTCGCGGTCGCTGCGAGGTTGGGCCGACGGTGCGCAGGTGTCGCCGAGTCCGACGGTGCCGTGCGCCCACGCGATCGTCTTGTAGCCGCCTGCGGGCGCGGGACGCTTGGGGAGGAAGAGTGCGCCGGTGCTGACCGCGGGTCTGCCGTGGACGTCGGGCGACGAATAGAGAATCCGGTACGCGCTGCCGGCTGCGGGCAGCGTGACGGCCGGATCGAGCCGAGTCTTCGCGATCAATGTGCCGTGTGCGCCGATCGGGCCGTCGTAGTGTCGTGCGTCGAGGCCCGACCACACCGGAGCTGGTGTCGCGTCGGCGTGGGCGGTCGGCGCGGCCAGAGCCATGCCCGCTGCCGCGGCGCAGGCCAGCGCGATGGCGCCGAGGCGGCGGGGCAACGGACGGCTGGGTAACGAGCGGCTGGGCAACCGGGGCGATGTGGCGGCGATCATAACTGTGGACAGTATCCCGAGCGAGACTCGATCCGCGAAGAGTCAGGCGGAATGCGCTGTTCGGAGGAGATATGACCCTCGAAACGAGGCGCGCGCACCGACGGCGTACTCAGTCTCGTAACGCCGACGTGCGTGAAGCGGGAGTGTGGAACGTTAGGCTGGTCGGGTGCCAGATTCCGCGCCCGACGACGCCGACCGCGTTCCGTTCCCCGTGCACCCCGCACACGGAGACTTCTCGACGCGGCATGCTCCGATGCCGATCGAGCTGCCGCTCGACGACGAGGAGGCGTCGACCAGCGTCGACCTCAAGACTCAGCTGATGCGGTTCGTCGCGACCGGCGTCCTGTCTGCAGTGTTCGACTTCGCGCTCACCCTGCTGTTGCAGGACGTGGTCGATGCGCCGTACTGGCTCGCGAAGGCGTGCGGATTCATTCTCGGCACCACCATCGCCTACCTCATCAACCGCAGGTGGACGTTCCGCGCCGAACCGAGCACGGCCCGCTTCATCGCCGTTGTCGTCCTCTACGCGGTCACGTTCTTCGTCAACATCGGGCTCTATAGCCTGTTGATGCACGAGTGGGGCTCAGCGTTGATCGCCTCCGCCGGCGCCTTCGTCATCGCACAGGGCGTCGCGACCGTCATCAACTTCGTCGTTCAGCGCACGGTCATCTTCAAGATCAGGTGACATGACCGGGATGCTGCGCGACCACCGAGGAGTGCCGCGGTCCCTGCCTGCCTACGTTTTCCTCACTGTGCTCGCGTTGGTCCCGGCGCTGTCGGTGGTCTGCGCACTCGCTGCCCAGTTCATGCCGCTCACTCCGACGCTGATTGTGCCCGCCACGGTCGTCGCCGTTGCCATCGGGCGACTCGGTTTCAGTCGAATCGTGACGACCGTCTACGCCGTGTGTGCGGCGCTTGGTGTGCTGCTTTCGATGGTTCGGCTGCGGCCGACGCCTCCTGAACGGCGGCCGCTCGGCCTGGCCGATCCCTGTCGCCGCGTCGAAGCGGTTCTGCTCGCGGGTCCGCGAGCCCCTGGAGTGCGGGCTGCCTGAAGCCCGTTTATCACTCCAGGAGGTACCTCATGCTGTCCGTCTCGGACGCAACGCGCCGCATCGGCGCCCAGACCCTATTCACTTCTCTGTCGTTCACCGTCGAACGAGGCCAGTGCGCTGCCGTGGTCGGCCCGAACGGCATTGGCAAAAGCTCGTTGTTGCGCGCAGTCGTCGACGACGAATTGCTCGACGAAGGTTCGATTCTCATCGACGGTCGGGTGCCCGACGACAGGTCGCCGGAGTTCCGACGTCTCGTCGTGGCCGAACTCGGCGAGCAAGCCGTCTTCTACGATGCGACGGTCGGTGAGCATATTGCGATGCTCGCCGCGTCGCACGAGGTCGATCCGGACATCGAGGTGGCGCTGCGGCGCGCAGGGATCGGCGATCTGCGTGACCGTTTCCCGCACACGCTCTCGACCGGGCAGCGTCAACGCTTCGCACTCGTCGCTGCGTTCATTCGTCCGGCGCGGCTGGTGGTTCTCGACGAACCGGAGCGCGGTCTCGACGCCGCAGGTCAGGAGTGGGTTGCAGACGAGTTGGATCGCGTTACCGGCGACGGTGCCGCCGTCCTGGTCGCGACGCACAGCCGTGATCTCGTAGAGCGTTGCGCAGACCTTGTTTTGGACCTTGCATCGTGAGACGCGGCGAGGAC